>NZ_JAKSXU010000216.1:0-66811 GCF_022829325.1 Methylobacterium sp. J-092
CCACGGCTACGAGGGGCAGGGGCCGGAGCACTCCTCCGCCCGCTTGGAGCGCTACCTCCAGAGCTGCGCCGAGGACAACATGCAGGTCGCCAACTGCTCGACGCCGGCGAACTACTTCCACATCCTGCGCCGGCAGCTGAAGCGCGACTTCCGCAAGCCGCTGATCCTGATGACGCCGAAGTCGCTGCTGCGCCACAAGCGGGCGGTGTCGACGATCGAGATGATCGCCGAGGGTTCGAGCTTCCACCGCATCCTGTGGGACGACGCCGAGCACGACGAAAGCGGGGTCAAGCTCGTCCGCGACGACAAGGTCCGCCGCGTCGTGCTGTGCTCGGGCAAGGTCTACTACGACCTGTTCGAGGAGCGCGAGAAGCGCGGCGTCAACGACGTCTACCTGCTGCGCGTCGAGCAGCTCTACCCGTTCCCGCTCAAGGCGCTGGCCAACGAGATGGGCCGCTTCCGCAATGCCGAGGTGGTGTGGTGCCAGGAGGAGCCCAAGAACATGGGCGCCTGGGCCTTCGTCGAGCCCTACCTCGAATGGGTGCTCGGCCAGGCCGGCTCCGCGGTGAAGCGCGCCCGCTACGTCGGCCGCCCGGCCTCGGCCTCGACCGCCGTGGGGCAGATGTCGAAGCACCAGGCCCAGCTGCAGGCCTTCCTCAACGAGGCCCTCGCGGTCTGAATGTCCTCACCTATGGCGGCGGCTCTCCGGGGCCGCCGCTCACCCTTCCCGGCCGTCCGGTACGGCCCAACCGATCCGGCATGAGCTGACACAATGGCAACCGACATCCTCGTCCCGACGCTCGGCGAATCCGTCAGCGAGGCCACCATCGGCCGCTGGTTCAAGAAGCCGGGCGACACGGTCGCGGCCGACGAGCCCCTGGTCGAGCTCGAGACCGACAAGGTGACCCTCGAGGTCAACGCCCCCGCCGCCGGCGAGCTCGGCGAGATCCTGGTCAAGGACGGCGAGACGGTGGAGCCGGGCGCGCTGCTCGGCTCGATCGTCGAGGCGAGCGGCGGCGGCGCCAAGCCCGCGCCCAAGGAGGCTGCGCCCAAGGAGGCCGCGCCGAAGAAGGAGGCCGAGGCCAAGTCCGAGAGCCGCAGCGAGGCGCCGAAGGCGTCCGCCCCCGATGCCAAGGCGGTCGAGGAGGCCCCGGCCAAGGAATCGGCCGCCGGCTACGGCAACCACGGCGACGCGGCGCCCCCGGCCGCCCGCCCCTCCGACGACAACGGCCCGGCGGTCGGCAAGCTGTCGCGGGAATCGGGCATCGACCCGTCGAGCGTCAACGGCAGCGGCAAGGACGGCCGCGTGACCAAGGGCGACATGCTCGGCGCGATCGCGAAGGGGCCCGCGCAGGCGGCTCCCGCCCCGGCCAAGGAGGCGCGCCCGACGCCGCCGCGCCCGGCCTCGAAGCCGGACGACGCCGCCCGCGAGGAGCGGGTGCGGATGACCAAGCTGCGCCAGACCATCGCTCGCCGCCTCAAGGACGCGCAGGACACCGCCGCGATGCTCACCACGTTCAACGACGTGGACATGGGCGCGGTGATGGCGCTGCGCGCGCAGTACAAGGACATCTTCGAGAAGAAGCACGGCACGAAGCTCGGCTTCATGGGCTTCTTCACCAAGGCGGTGATCGGGGCGCTCAAGGACGTGCCGGCGGTCAACGCCGAGATCGACGGGCAGGATCTCGTCTACAAGAACTACTATCACATCGGCATCGCCGTCGGGACCGACAAGGGTCTCGTCGTGCCGGTGGTGCGCAACGCCGACGACCTCTCGATCGCCGGCATCGAGAAGACGATCTCGGGCTTCGGCCGCAAGGCCCGGGACGGCAAGCTCTCGATCGACGAGATGCAGGGCGGCACCTTCACCATCACCAACGGCGGCATCTACGGCTCGCTGATGTCGACCCCGATCCTCAACGCGCCGCAATCGGGCATTCTCGGGATGCACCGCATCGAGGAGCGCCCGGTGGTCCGCAACGGCAAGATCGAGGCGCGGCCGATGATGTATCTCGCCCTCTCCTACGATCACCGCATCGTCGACGGGAAGGAGGCCGTGACCTTCCTGGTGCGGGTGAAGGAGGCGCTGGAGGATCCGGCGCGGCTCGTCCTGGATCTGTGAGGCGCCGGCTGCGGACGACACGATCGGCATCGAGCGGGACGCGCGCGTGACCGATGCCGACGATCGCGATCATCGAGGGCGTGCGGATCACGATCTATCTCGAGGATCACCTGCCGCCCCACCTCCATGCGATCTTTTCGGCGCAGGAGGCGCAGATCTCGATCGCGACGGGCTTGGTGCTCAACGGGAGCCTGCCATGCGCGAAACTGAAGGCCGTCTAGGCCTGGCCCGCGGCAAACCGCGAGCAGGTTTCCTACATCTGGCGAGAGATCCGGGCGGGCCGCAACGACGGAGGCATGATCGAATGAAGCAGTCTCGCATCGCATCCGTCGAACCGCTCGATTACCCGACCGTTCGCGTGATCTTTGAAGACGGCCTGAGCGGCGTGCTCGATCTGTCTGAAATGATCGCGCGGCGTCCGATCTTCGGTCCGCTCAAGGACGAAGCGTATTTCAAGACCGTCGCCGTGGGCGAGGGCGGGCATACCTTCGGCTGGAACCTGGGCGATCCCGGTCACGAGATCGACTTCTGCCCGGATGCGACGCGCATCGAGGTCGAAACCGCGATCGTCGAGGCGATGGCCGATCGGTTCGAAGCGACGCGGGCGGCGGCCGAATGACGGACGTCTCCCAAACGCCTGGGGCGCCGCATAGTCCGCATGGCGCCGTCGCGGTCGTCACCGGCGGCGGCCGCGGCATCGGCCGTGCGGTATCCCTGCTCGCGGCGCGGCGCGGCTATCGCGTCTGCCTGAGCTACGTCTCCGACGCAGCCGCGGCCGCGACGGTGGTCGCGGCGATCGAAGCCGAGGGCGGCCAGGCCGTCGCGGTGCGCTGCGACGTGGCGGAGGAGGCCGACGTGATCGCCCTGTTCGCGGCGGCCGACCGTCTCGGCACCGTCACGGCGCTGGTCAACGATGCCGGGGTGGTCGATCTCTCCGCGCCCGTGTCCGAGATGTGCGCCGCCCGGCTCCACCGGATGATGGCGACCAACGTCGTCGGCAGCTTCCTCTGCGCCCGCGAGGCGGTGCGGCGGATGTCGACGAAGCAGGGCGGCCGGGGCGGGGCCGTCGTCAACGTCTCGTCGATCGCGGCGCGCCTCGGCGGGGCCGGGCAGTTCGTCGACTACGCCGCCTCGAAGGGAGCGATCGACAGCTTCACGATCGGCCTCGCCCGCGAGGTGGCCGATGCCGGCATCCGGGTGAACGCCGTGGCGCCCGGCATCATCGACACCGAGATCCATGCCAGCGGCGGCACGCCCGACAAGGTGGCGGCGATGGGACCGGGCGTGCCGATGAGGCGCGCCGGCACCGCCGACGAAGTCGCCGCCCCGGTGCTCTGGCTGCTCTCCGACGAGGCGGCCTACACCACCGGCGCCATCCTCGACGTCTCGGGCGGTCGGTGATCCCCGGCGACGAATGAATCCGGCGGCGACCCGCCACGGCGGTCGCCGCACGCGCATGCAGGAACGAACAGAACCATGAGCACCTACGATCTCGTCGTCATCGGCACCGGCCCCGGCGGCTATGTCTGCGCCATCCGCGCCGCGCAGCTGGGCCTGCGCACCGCCGTCGTCGAGAAGCGCGCGACCCATGGCGGCACCTGCCTGAACGTCGGCTGCATCCCGTCGAAGGCGCTGCTGCACGCCTCCGAGGCGTTCGAGGAGGCGACCAAGCACTTCCCCGATCTCGGCATCGAGGTCGGCACGCCGAAGCTCGACCTCGCCAAGATGCAGGGGTTCAAGCAGAGCGGCGTCGACGGCAACACCAAGGGCGTCGAGTTCCTGCTGAAGAAGAACAAGGTCGACACCATCCGCGGCACCGGCAGGATCGCCGGCGCCGGCCGCGTCGAGGTCACGTCGGAGGACGGCGGAAACCAGATGCTGGAGACCAAGAACATCGTCATCGCCACCGGCTCGGACGTGACGCGCCTGCCCGGCGTCGAGATCGACGAGAAGACCGTGGTCTCCTCTACCGGCGCGCTCGAGCTCGCGGCGGTGCCGAAGAAGCTCCTGGTGATCGGCGCGGGCGTGATCGGCCTCGAGCTCGGCTCGGTCTGGCGCCGGCTCGGGGCCGAGGTCACCGTGGTCGAGTATCTCGACCGGGTGCTGCCGGGGATGGACGGCGAGGTCGGCAAGCAGTTCCAGCGGATCATGTCCAAGCAGGGCATCGCCTTCAAGCTCTCGACCAAGGTCACCGGCGTGGCGACCGGCGCGGGCGGCGCGACCGTCACCGTCGAGCCGGCGGCGGGCGGCGAATCCGAGACGCTTCAGGCCGACGTGGTGCTCGTGGCGATCGGGCGGGTGCCCTACACCGAGGGGCTCGGCCTCGAGGGCGTCGGCGTCGGGCTCGACAACAAGGGCCGGATCCAGACCGACAGCCACTACGCCACCAACGTCACTGGCATCTACGCGATCGGCGACGTGATCGCCGGGCCTATGCTCGCGCACAAGGCCGAGGACGAGGGCGTCGCGGTGGCCGAGATCCTGGCCGGCCAGTCCGGCCACGTGAACTACGCTGTGATCCCGAACGTGGTCTACACCTATCCGGAGGTCGCCTCGGTGGGGAAGACCGAAGAGGAGCTGAAGAAGGACGGCATCGCCTACAACGCGGGCAAGTTCCCCTTCACCGCCAACGGGCGGGCCAAGGCCAACGGCACCACCGAGGGCTTCGTGAAGGTGCTGGCCGACGCCGCGAGCGACCGGGTGCTCGGCGTCCACATCGTCGGCGCCGATGCCGGCAACCTCATCGCCGAGGTGGCGGTGGCGATGGAGTTCGGGGCGTCGGCCGAGGACATCGCCCGCACCTGCCACGCCCACCCGACCCTGACGGAAGCGGTGAAGGAGGCCGCGCTCGCGGTCGGGAAGCGCGCGATCCACGTCTGAGGACGCGGCCGCGCCCGTCGCTCAGGCCGAGCGGCGGGCCGGGGCGAGGGCGGCGATGCGCAGGAGGGCGGTCGGGGCCGGCGGCGCGGTGATCGCGTTCAGCAGGTACGGCCGCCGCAGACCGAGCGCGTGGTGGAGCGTGAGGTCGATGTCGCGGGCGTGGAACGGCATCTTCAGGACGAAGGTGGCGCCGAAGTAGCGGGCGGCCTGGGCGATCGGCTCGGGATCGCCGCTGGTCAGCATCGTGAGGCGCGTCGTCAGGTTCAGGGTCTGAACCTGGCAGGCGAGCTCGAGGCCGTCGGTCCCGTTGAGCTTCACGTCGACGAAGGCGAGCGGGTAGGCGTCGGTCTTTAGGAGCTTCAGGGCGTGCCGGCCGCAATCCGTCTCGTCGATCTCGAGGGCGAAGCCGCTGCGCGCCAGCACCCGCCCGATCGCCGCGCGCGCCGCGTCCGACGAGGAGGCGAGCAGGATGCGCGTCGGCTGCCGGCGCCGGGTGTCGGCGTGCAGCAGGCTCTCGATGTGGGCGGTGTCGAGGGGCACCTTCAGCACCTCGTAGGCGCCGAGCGAGACCGCGAGTTCCTGCCACTGGGCGAAGACGCGGGCGGCGATCAGCACGAGGCAGGGCAGAGTGGCGCCGCGCTTGCGCGCCACCGCCACCGCCTCCGGGCCGCTCACCCCTTCGAGCTGGAGGCCGACGAAGGCCAAGGCCGGCTTGTGCGCGAGGGCGAGATCGATCAGCGCCTCGCCCGAGGCCGTTTGCACGATCACGGCCCTGGGATCGAAGTGCGACACCACCGCGGCGAGTTCGGCCCGGCGTCCCGCGTCGCGATCGGCGATGAGGACGGTGCCGGCTTGCGGGGGCCGGACCGCGCTTCCGATATCGGCGTGTTCGCCCGCCATGGTTCCTGTCCAGTCCGATCCTATGACAAGAGAAATAGCGCTCAAATCTCTCGGCAAGCTTAATGGCTGGCCGAACCGGCTATTTGCTCTGTCTAGTGTGTCAACGTGTCATCTCAATGCACGTCGCGTGTCACGCCCCCGTCGGCACGGCACGGCCGGCGCGCGGATGGGTGGCGTCGAAGGCGCTCATCAGGCGGGCCGCGTCGACCTTGGTGTAGAGCTGCGTCGTCGAGAGCGAGGCGTGGCCGAGCAGCTCCTGGATCGCGCGCAGCTCGCCCTGCCGCGCCAGGAGATGCGTCGCGAAGGAGTGCCGCAGGGCGTGCGGCGTGGCGCTGTCGGGCAGCCCGAGGGCGCCGCGGGCGCGGGCGACGACGTACTGGATGATCCGCGGCGAGAGCGGGCCGCCGCGGGCGCCGACGAAGAGCGGGCCCTCCGGCGGCAGCGGGTGCGGGCAGGCGGCGAGGTAGGCGGCGACCGCCTCGGCCACCACCGGCAGCACCGGGACCATCCGCTGCTTCGCGCCCTTGCCCAGCACCGTCACCGCGTCGATGCCGGGCACCGGGGCATCGCGCCGCGCCAGCCCCAGCGCCTCCGAGATGCGCAGGCCCGCGCCGTACAGCAGCGCGAGCACCGCCGCGTCGCGCAGCAGGATCCAGGGGTCGCGGTCCTCGTCGGCGCGCAGCGACACGTCGGTGAGGGCGCGGGCGGCCGCCACCGGCAGCGGACGCGGCAGGCGCCGCTCCACCTTGGGCGAGCGCACGGCGCCGAGCGCCGCCACGGTGCCGTGGCCCTCGCGCTCGAGGTGCTTGGCGAAGGAGCGCAGGCCGGCCAGGGCCCGCATCAGCGAGCGGCCGCCGACCTCGTCGGCCCGCCGCGCGGCCATGAAGGCGCGGACGTCGCGCGGCTTCAGCGCGACGATCGCGGGGATCGTCGGCGTGCCGGTGCGGGCGTCGAGATGGGCGAGGAACTGGCGCAGATCGCGCTCGTAGGCCTCCACCGTGTTGGCGGACATCCGCCGCTCGGCCGCGAGGCTGAGGCCCCAGGCGCGGGCGGCGGCAAGGAGGGCGGCATCGCCCGGCATCGCGGGAAGGACGGAGCCCGACGCGGGAGCGGAAGTCGGCATCGGGTCTTCCTCGCGGAGCGCGCCCGCGTCGAGCGCGCGAGCCGGTCACTGGACGCCCGCGCGGTTGCCCGGCGGTTAACGGGTCTTCTCGATCCCCATCGCCTTGATGCGCGAGGCCAACGTCGTCGGGCGCAGCCCCATGAGCTCGGCGGCGCCGCCAGGGCCGAACACCTTGCCGCCGGTGAGCGAAAGGGCGGCGGCGATCTCGGCGCGGTCGCGGGCGCGGCGGTCGGCCTCCGTCGGCGGCCGGTCGGCGGGAAGCGCCGGCGGCGTCGCGTGGACGGGGCCCGCGGGATCGGGCCGTTCGGATTCGCGCCGTTCGGATTCGGGCAGGTCGAAGCGCAGGCGGCCGCGGACGGCGAGGATGGCAGCGCGCTCGATCACGTTCTCCAGCTCGCGCACGTTGCCGGGCCAGGCGTAGCGGGCGAGCCGGCGCACGTCGCCCTCGGTCAGCCGCGGCTCGGGGATGTTCAGGCGGCGTGCGGCCCCCGTCAGGACGTGCTGGGCGATCGGCGCGATGTCCTCGGGGCGCTCGCGGAGCGGGCTCGCGGCCAGCGGGAAGACGTTGAGGCGGAAGTACAGGTCCTCGCGGAACCGGCCGCGGCGCACCTCCTCCCGCAGGTCGCGGTTGGTGGCGGCGACGAGGCGGATGTCGACGGCGCGCGTGCGCTCCTCGCCGACGCGCTCGAACGAGCGCTCCTGCAGCACCCGCAGCAGCTTGCCCTGGAGATCGAGCGGGATCTCGCCGACCTCGTCGAGGAACAGCGTGCCGCCGTCGGCGAGCTCGAAGCGCCCGACGCGATCGCGCAGCGCACCGGTGAACGCGCCGCGGGCATGGCCGAAGAACTCGCTCTCGAACAGCTCGCGCGGCACCGCGGCGCAGTTCACGCGGATCATCGGCCGGTCGCGCCGTCGGCTGGCCTCGTGGATCGCGCGGGCGATCAGCTCCTTGCCGGTGCCGGACTCGCCGGTGATCAGCACGGTGGCGTCGGTGCCGGCCACGAGGTCGATCTGGCGCAACGTCGCCGCGATGGCGGGGGAACGGCCGATGATGCCCTGGTGGTGGCGCTCCAGCCGGATTTCCTCCTTCAGGTAGGCGTTCTCCAGCTCCAGCCGCTCGCGCAGGGAATCGACCTCGGCGAGCGCGCTGCGCAGCCGTTCCTCGGCCTCGCGCCGCTGGCTGATGTCGCGGAACACGATGACGGCGCCGAGCAGACGCCCGCGATCCCGGATCGGCGTCGAGGTGTACGCCACCGGGAACGCGGTGCCGTCGCGCCGCCAGAACACCTCGTCGTCGACCTGGCGCACCGCGCCGTCGCGGAAGGCCGCGTAGATCGGGCAGTCGCGGTGCGGGTAATGCGCGCCGTCGGAGCGGGTGTGGTGCACGGTGGCGTGCATGTCCTTGCCGACGAGGTCGGCGGCCCGCCAGCCGAGCATGCGCTCGGCGGCCGGGTTGACGAAGGTGGTCGCCCCATCGGCGTTGACGCCGTAGATGCCCTCGCCGGCGGCCCGCAGGATCAGCTGGTTCCCGCGCTCGATGTCGCGGAAGATGCGCTCCATCCGCTGCCACTCGGCGATGCCGGCGCGCATGTGGTCGTCGGCCTGCCCGTCGACCGCCCGCCGACGGCGCGCCTCGAGATCGGAGAGCGTCAGGAGAAGCCGCGGCGGGTCGCCCGCGAGCGGGCTCGCGGCGTATTCGAGGCGCAGCCCGCGGCCGTCCGCGTGGCGCGGCTCCAGCGTCCGCGACCACCATTGCCCCTTGGCGAAGGCGCCCTGCGTGAACACCACCAGCGCGGGCCGCTGGCCCGGATGCAGCGCGCTCGCCGTGATCCTGCGGAGCGCCGCGCGGTCGTAGCCGAGCAGGCGCGCCGCGGCCGGGTTGGCGTCGACGATCCGGTCGGCCTCGGGCTCCAGCACCAGCATCGCCTCCCGGTGCTGCTCGAAGACCGGCCCGAAATCCTCGATCATGTCGGCCCCGACGCACCCGTCTCGCTACGAGACTTCGTGGTCATACCACGAGATCTCATCGGGCACGAGATCTCGTAGCTGATGATCCTCAGGCCAAGTCGCTGTTCCCGCGGCGGTTCTTCGCAACGACCCAGCTGGCACATCGCTTGCGCAGGCCTCGCTCGAGCGCGCCCCGCCGGTAGACCACGCGGCGGGGCGCGACCGATCTCACAACCTGCCGGAGTGCCGACCATGAAGCGCGAAGACCTCACCGAGAAGCTCCTCGACATCAAGCGCGACAAGGGCTGGACCTGGAAGTACATCCAGGACGAGATCGGCGGGCTCTCGCCGATCCTGATCACCGCCGCCTGCATGGGCCAGATGAAGCTGCCGAAGGCGCAGGCCGCCAAGGCCGCCGCGCTGTTCGGGCTCACCGAATCCGAGGAGCGGATGCTCAACGAGGCGCCCTATCGCGGCTCGATCCCGTCGATGCCGCCGACCGATCCGCTGATCTACCGCTTCTACGAGCTGGTGATGGTCTACGGCACCACCTTCAAGGAACTGATCCAGGAGGAGTTCGGCGACGGCATCATGTCGGCGATCGACTTCAACATGACCATGGAGCGCGAGGCCAACAACAAGGGCGACCGCGTGAAGCTCGGCATGTCCGGCAAGTTCCTGCCGTACAAGTATTACGGCAGCGAGGACGGCGTGCCGGAATACGGCTTCAAGGAGGGCTGAGCCGGACCGGGCGAGGCGGCCGCCGCCGCCCCTTGCCGCTTCGGCCGGTTTCCACCGAAGCTGCGGCGGCTCGGGCGACGGCGGACGGCTCGCTCATGGGGGGCGGAACGAGGCAGCGAGGGGGGACGACGTGGCGACGGACGAGGGGACGGCGCGCCCGCGCAACCCGGTGCTCGACGAGCTGGCGGCGGCGCTCGGCATTCCGACGACGGCGTTCTTCGCCACGCTCGACGAAGGGGATCGGATCGCCGAGAGCCTCACCCTGCTGCGCCTGTGGGCCACCCTCGATCAGCCCGGGCAGCGTCGGGAGCTTCTGGACCACCTCCGCCGGATGATCGACGGGCCGCCGCCCGGCTGAGCCGGGCGGGCGCGCCTTTGCGCTCAGGGAGGATCAGTCGGCGTGATGCTCGGCGATGTAGCGCCCGAGCGCCCCGGCCGCGTTGAGCATGTGCGCCCGCATGCGCCGTGCCGCCGCCTCGCCGTCGCCCTCGGCGATCGCGGCCAGGATCGCGCCGTGCTCGGCGTGGGAGCGGCGGATGCGGTCGCCCTGGCGCAGCTGCGTACGGCGGAAGGCCGAGAGCCGGGTGCGGATCGCCAGCGCCTGCTCGGCCAGGAACCCGTTGTGGGTGGCCGCGTAGAGCCCTTCGTGGAACTGGCGGTTCAGGCCGTCGTAGGCGTCGAGGTCGCCGCCCTCGACCGCCGCGCCCGAGCGCCGGTGCAGCTCCATCAGGGCGCTGAGCTCGAGCGGGCGCATGCGGTGGGTGGCGAGCCGCACGCACAAAGCCTCGATCTCGGCGGTGGCCTCGAACATGTCCATGATCCGCTCGGGCGTCATCCGGGCGACGACCATGCCGCGGCGCGGGCGCTGCTCCACGAGGCCGCCGAAGGCGAGCTGGCGCAGGGCCTCCCGCACGGGGGTGCGCGAGGCGCCGAAGCGGTCGGCCAGCGTCTGCTCGTCCAGGGTCGTGCCGGCGACGAGCTCGCCCGCCGCGATCGCATCCGTGAGCGCGTCGCGGATGCGATCGGAGATCAGCGCCCGCTCCTCGGTCTCGTGGCCCGCGTCCATGGCTCTCCCGCCCCGCGAAGCCGGTCTCAGCCGACGATCGCCCGCACCGTCAGGAACAGCACCGACGGGCCGACGAGGCAGCCGATGCCGGTGTGGAAGGTCGCGGTCAGCGCGCCGTAGGGCACGAGCTTGGGATCCGTGGCGGCCAGGCCGCCGGCCACCCCGCTGACCGTGCCCATCAGCCCGCCATAGGCCATGGCCGAGCGCGGGTTGTCGAGGCCGATCAGCTTGGCGACGAGGGGCGTGCCGACCATCACGCCCACCGCCTTGGTCACGCCGGTGGCGATCGAGAGCGCCATCACCGTCGAGTCGGCGCCGAGCGCCGCGCCGGTGACCGGGCCGACGATGTAGGTGATCGCGCCCGCGCCGATCGTCGTGATCGAGACCGCGTCGTGGTAGCCGAAGGCGACCGCGGTCAGCGTGCCGACGAGGAAGGGCAGCAGCGTGCCGAGCGCCAGCGCCAGCACGCCGACGAGGCCGGCCCGGCGCGCCTCGATCACGTCGACCTCGAAGGCGGTGGCGACGATGGCGAAATCGCGCAGCATGGCCCCGCCCATCAGCCCGATCCCGGCCAGCGCCGGGATGTCGGCCAGGCCCTTCTTGCCGCCGGTGAGCACGCCGCCGAAATAGGCGAGCACCAGGCCGAGCACGATGGCGATGGCCGAGCCGTGCACCCGCCCGTTGGTGAGCCGCCGCGCGGCGACGTTCGAGACCAGGATCAGCGCCCCGACGACGGCGAAGGCCGCAACCAGGCTCTGCTCGACGAAGACGTGCTCGAGGCCGTGCCACAGGCCGTTCATCGCGTCCGCCCCGCCGGGATCGCCGCGGCGTCGGCCCGCGCTGCCTCGGGTTCGCCGCCGATGACCGCGCCGCCGTGCTCGACCTCCGGACCGCCCGGGTCGCGGCCGCCGATGCGGCTGAGCAGCGCCACCGCGGCGAAGCAGATCGCCAGGGAGCCGAAGGCGGCGATGATCACGATCGGGCCGCCGCTCACCGCGGCGACGACGTTCTGCTGGGCGGCCATCGCGACGACGATGGGAATGTACATGCCGCCCCAGAACTCGACGCCGAACTTGACGTTCTTGCTCAGGCGGCCGTGGTGCATCAGCCAGACGCGGGCGGCGATCAGCAGGATCATGGCGATGCCGACCCCGCCGACATTGGCCTTCACGCCGAGCGCGATCCCGAGGAGATCGCCGAGATACACGCCGATCAGCGTGCAGGCGGCGAGCAGCGCAACGCCGGCGATGATCATGGCCGCAGCCTCCCGTGCGGGGCACTCCCGATCGGGCCGGGCGATGGTCGAGGAGGCGCGATGGCACGGGGCATCCGGCGTATCCGTCCCGATTTCGTGATTCGTCTTCGTTGCCACTGAGTATGCAAAATATTGACAGATCGGCAAGCTGGTATACGATCATGTGATCGAACGGATCATTCGCATACGAATTGCTGTGTCTGACCCGCGATCGCATGCCGACAGCGTGCGGGCGGATCGACGGTTTGGGGATCGGGATGACGGACTGGCGCAGGCAGAGGACGGCGCGGGATGCGCGGATCGCGGCCGGCCGCGCCCACGCCGACGGCAAGGTCGTCGCGGCCGCCGACGTGGTCGACCTGCTCGAAGCCGTCCTGCGCCCGGGCGACCGGGTCTGCCTCGAAGGCGACAACCAGAAGCAGGCCGACTGCCTGGCGCGCGGGCTGAGCGCCTGCGACCCGGACAAGGTGCACGGCCTGCACATGGTCCAGTCCGGCATCGTGCTGCCGGAGCATCTCGACGTGTTCGAGACCGGCATCGCCAAGCGCCTCGACTACTCGTATTCCGGCCCGCAGGGCGCCCGCATCGCCAAGATGCTCTACGGCGGGCAGATCGAGCTCGGGGCGGTGCACACCTACCTCGAGCTGTTCGCGCGCTACTTCATCGACCTCACGCCGAACGTCGCGCTGATCGCCGGCGTCTCGGCCGACCGGGCCGGCAACCTCTATACCGGCCCCAACACCGAGGACACGCCGACGGTGGTCGAGGCCACCGCGTTCAAGAACGGCGTGGTGATCGCGCAGGTGAACCAGATCGTCGAGACGGTCCCGCGGGTCGACATCCCCGGCGACCGGATCGACTTCGTGGTCGAGGCCGACACGCCGTTCTACGTCGAGCCGCTGTTCACCCGCGACCCGGCCGCCGTCACCGAGACGCAGATCCTGATGGCGATGATGGCCATCAAGGGAATCTACGCCGAGTACGGCATCCGCCGGCTCAACCACGGCATCGGCTTCGGCACCGCGGCGATCGAGCTGCTGCTGCCGACCTATGGCGAGCGGCTCGGGCTGAAGGGCCGGATCGCCACCAACTGGGCGCTGAACCCGCACCCGACGCTGATCCCGGCGATCGAGGCGGGCTGGGTCGAGCAGGTGCACTGCTTCGGCTCGGAAGTCGGTATGGACCGCTACATCGCCGCGCGGCCGGACATCTTCTTCACCGGCGCCGACGGCTCGCTGCGCTCGAACCGCGCCTTCTGCCAGACGGCGGGGCTCTACGCCTGCGACCTGTTCATCGGCTCGACCCTGCAGATCGACCTCATGGGCCACTCCTCGACCGTGACGACGAACCGCGTCGCGGGCTTCGGCGGCGCGCCGAACATGGGCTCGGACCCGCACGGCCGCCGCCACCCGTCCGACACCTGGATGAAGGCCGGGCGCGAGGCGCAGCAGACCGGCGACCCGGCGCTGATGCGCGGGCGCAAGCTCGTGGTGCAGCTCGTCGAGACCTTCGGCGACGGGCTCGTGCCGGCCTTCGTCGAGCACCTCGACGCCCTCGAGCTCGCCCGGACGATCGGCCTCGAGCTCGCGCCGGTGATGGTCTACGCCGACGACGTCACCCACATCGTCACCGAGGAGGGCATCGCCAACCTCCTGCTCTGCCGCAACGCGGACGAGCGCGAGCAGGCGATCCGCGGCGTGGCCGGCTACACGGAGGTCGGGCGCGGCCGCGACAAGGCCAAGGTCGAGCACCTGCGCGCCCGGGGCATCGTCCGCCGCCCGGAGGATCTCGGGATCGAGCCGCTCGACGCCGACCGCAGCCTGCTCGCGGCGAAGTCGATCAAGGACCTCGTGCACTGGTCGGGCGGCCTGTACGAGCCGCCGGCCCGGTTCCGGAACTGGTGAGATGATCGGGCTGACAGAGCAGGCGCGGGACGCGGCACGCGACCCCCTCTCGCGTTCGGGAGAGGGGACCCGCGATCCCGCCGGATGGCATTGGGCGCAGGAGGACGATGTCACATGGAAACGATGACCTTCCGCCACACCACGAAAGGACCGCTCGCCGGCATCAAGCCGCAGGCGATCACCGGCGTCGTCGCGTCCGGCAACCTCGAGGTGCTGCTGGAGCGCGTGCTGCCGCCGGACCAATGCACCATCGAGATCGCGACGCCGGTGGTCGGCTACGGCGACGTCTGGGAGGCGGTGGCGGCCGACTTCGTGGCGCGGGCCCAGCCCGGCGGCCTGCGCATCGCGATCAACGACGGGGGCGCCCGGCCCGACACCGTGTCGCTGCGCCTGCTCCAGGGCGCGCGCCTGATGGAGACCGGCCGATGAGCTTGAGCTGGTACGAGGCCAGCGCCCGGCAGCGCGTCGCCGCGCTCGTCGACGCGGAGAGCTTCGAAGAGTTCGTCGGCCCGGAGCAGCGGGCGATGAGCCCCCACCTGCCGCTGTTCGACCTGCCCCGCGCCTTCGACGACGGCATCGTCGTCGGCCGGGGCAGGCTCGACGGCCGCACGGTCTACCTCGCCGCCCAGGAGGGCCGCTTCATGGGCGGCGCCTTCGGCGAGGTGCACGGCGCCAAGCTCGTCGGGCTTTTACGCGCCGCGGTCACCGAGACGCCGGAGGCCGTGCTGATCCTGTTCGACACCGGCGGCGTCCGCCTGCAGGAGGCCAATGCGGGCGAGACCGCCATCGCCGAGACCATGCGCGCCATCGCCGATCTGCGCCGCGCCGGCATCCCGGTGGTCGGGCTCGTCGGCGGCCGCGCCGGCTGCTTCGGCGGCGGCGGCCTGATCGCCGGAACCTGCTCGCGCCTCGCGGTCTCGGAGGGCGGGCGCATCTCGGTCTCCGGCCCGGAGGTGATCGAGACCAACAAGGGCGCCGACGAATTCGACTCGAAGGACCGCGCCCTGGTCTGGCGCACCATGGGCGGCAAGCACCGGCGCCTCGCCGGCGGCGCCGACCGATTCTGCGACGACACCGTGGAGGCGTTTCGCGTCGCCGCCCTCGACCTGATCGGCCGGGCGCCGGCCTTCGACCTCGCGACGCTCGAAGCGGAGCAGGCGCGGCTCGAAGACCGCATCGCGCGCTTCGGCGATTGCCGCGACGCCACCGAGATCTGGGCACGCCTCGGCGTCAACGACCCGGCCGGCGTGCCGGCCTTGTCGGCGGCCGACTTCGACGGCCTCGTCGCCGGGCTCGAGGGGACGACACATGACGCTCGCTGAGATCCTGGCCTCGCTCTTCCCCGACGGCCACGCGGTCGCCGTCGCCGACGGTCTGATCACCGGCTGCGGGCCGCTCGAAAACCGTGACCTCGCGGTGGTCGGGGTCGACGGCGACACGCCGCTCGGGATCGAGGGCGCGCTGGCCCTTTCGGCCGCCGTGCTGGCGACGGTGCGGGCCGGCGGCGCCACGCCGATCCTCGTGCTCGTCGATTCCGACAGCCAGCGCATGAGCCGGCGCGACGAGCTTCTGGGGCTGAACGAGTGCCTGGCCCACCTCGCCAAGGCGCTGCTGCTGGCGGATGCGCAGGGCCACCCGACGATCGGCCTGATCTACGGCCACTCGGCCGCCGGCGCCTTCATCGCCACCGCCCTCGCGACGCGGGTGCTGGTCGCGCTGCCCGGGGCCAACCCGAGCGTGATGGACCTGCCCTCCGTCGCCCGCGTCACCAAGCTGCCGCTGGAGAAGCTCGAGGCGATGGCGAAATCCACCCCCGTCTTCGCGCCCGGCCTCGACAACATGGTCCAGGCCGGCGCGGTGCAGGCGGTGCTCGATCCCGCCAAGCCCCTCGGGCCGCAGATCGCGGCCCTGATCGGCGAGCCGCCCTCGCACGACGCTCGCGACGCCCTCGGCAAGGATCGCGGCGGTCGTCCCGTCGCCCACGACATCGCCGCGCGGGTGGTCGACGCGGCGCGCGCGTGACGACGCTTCGCCGCCACGACCTGTTCGTGGTGGCGCCCGAGGCCTGGGACCGGCTGCTCGCCGGGCGCTCCGACCTCGACGGCGTGCCGCATGTCGCGGCCTGGGCCGCCAACGGCTGGCCGGTGATCGTGCGGCGCCGTCATCCGGACGAGGGCGACCATCTGCCCGCCGGGCTGCCCCTGCCGCCGGCCGCCGGCAAGCGCCGCATCGGCCTCGCGGTGCCGTGGGCCGACGCCACGCCGTCCCCTCCGGTGACCCTCGCCGCCGCGCGCCCATCCGCGCCGCCGGCCTGGCACCTCGCCATCGACGCGGTGCTGGCGCTGGCCGCCGAATACGGCGTCGTCCCGCAGGTGTTCGGCGGCCTGCTGTGGGAAAGCCTGACCGGCCTCGCCTACCTCTCCACGACCTCGGACCTCGACCTGCTCTGGCCCGCCACCGTGACGCACCGCCTCCTCGACGGCCTCGCCGCGATCGAGGCGGACGCCCCGATGCGCCTCGACGGCGAAGTCGTCCTGCCGGACGGCGCCGGGGTGAACTGGCGCGAACTCCGCGACGCCCCGCCCGGCGGATCGGTGCTGGCCAAGGGGCTCGATCGGGTGGCGCTGGTTCCTGCGAGCTTGGACCGGTGAGGCCGAAGGATCGAGCCTTCAGCCGATCCCGTCCACCATCCTCATCCTGAGGTGCCGCAGCGAAGCGGAGGCCTCGAAGGAGGCTTCCAGCTTGCGCGCGATTCCCGGAGGGCTCCTTCGAGGCCCGCTGGCGCGGGCGCCTCAGGATGAGGGAGTGGGATGGAGGAGCCCCGCATGCCCTATGGCGTCGAGCCTCAGCCGGCCAGCTCGCCCGCCCGCCGTTTGGCCGCCGCGACGGCCTCCCGCATCAGGGGGCCAAGCGCGTCGTCGCGCATCAGCACGTCGAGGGCGGCGGCGGTGGTGCCGCCCGGCGAGGTGACGTTGCGACGCAATTCCGATGCGGGCAGGTCGCTCGCGTCGAGGAGGGCGCCGGCGCCGGAGATCGTGGCCCGGGCAAGCCGCGCAGCGACCTGCGGATCGAGCCCGGCGGCGATCCCGGCCTCGGTCATCGCCTCGACCATCAGGAAGACGTAGGCCGGACCCGAGCCCGACAGGGCGGTGACCGCATCGATCTCAGCTTCCGAGCCGACCCATTCGACGAGCCCGTTGGCGCCGAGCAGAGCCGCGACGGCGGCACGCTGGCCCGCGGTCACCGCCGCGTTCGCGACGGCGCCGGTGGCCCCGCGGCCGATGCTGGCGGGCAGGTTCGGCATTGCGCGCACGATCGCCCGGGCGCTCGGCAGGCGGCCTTCGATGTCGGCCACGGTCTTGCCGGCCAGAATTGACAGGACGACGGTGCCCGGGCCGATCATCCGGTCGAGGCCGGGCGCGGCGTCGGCGAACCCTTGCGGCTTGATCGCGAGGACGAGGACGGCGGCGGGCGCGACCGTGGCCGGGTTGAGGGCGAGGCCGCGGGCGGTGCAGAGCGCGCGCAGCGCATCGGACGGATCGGCCTCGACGATCGTCGTGCGCTTCGGGTCGAGGCCGGCCGCGAGCCAGCCTTCGAGCATCGCCCCGCCCATCTTGCCCGCCCCGACGAGGGTGAGGGAGGCGGGCAGGGCGCCCGCCGCGGGAGGAGCGGCCATGGCGGGCCTCAGGCCTCGCCCTCGGTCTCGAACAGGACCGCGTCCAGCGCCTCGCGGGCGGACTTGCCGGCCCAGAGCACGAACTGGAAGGCCTGGTAGTAGCGCTCGCACGCCTCCACCGCCGACTTCAGCAGCATCGCGCATTGCGGATGCGTCGGCACCGAGCCGCCGGCGAGCAGGAGCGAATGGCGGAACATCACCACGTCGTCGCTCGACCACAGGTCGAAATGCCCGATCCAGAGCTGCTCGTTGATCAGCGCGATCAGGCGCTGCACCTCGGTGCGGCGGCGATCCGGCACCTTGAGGTCGAAGGCGCAGGCGACGTGCAGGGCCTCGACGTCCTCGATCCAGGTGAACGCGACCTGGTATTCGGTCCAGCGCCCGGCCACCACGACGGACATCTCGTCCGTCTCGGCGCGATCGAAGATCCAGTCGCGGAGCGCGGCAAGACGCTCCACGACATCGAGCGGGTGCTCGATCCGATCGTAGCCTTCGATGTCGACGTGAAGCTGTGGCATGACGATCCGAGATGACGCCGCCGTATTCCGGCGCCGCGGCATGGTGAACGACAAATAACCAAAGTTCGGAACCATGTCACGACGCGAAATCACTTGTCCCGATGGGACGGAATATCGCGCGATGACGACTTGGCGGCTCCCGGTCTTCGGCGGGCTAAGGCGAATCAGTACGTCACCGACTATAAACCGGCGCGGACTCGCGACACAAAGCGCTTCGCCCGGCCGGTGAACAGGAAATGGATCGTTTGCGCGCGCTTCCTGTGTACAAGCCCGCCGCCCCGCCGAGACCGATTCGCGCCGGTCGCCGGCGCGTCGGATCAGATCGCCTCGCTCGCTCCGGCGGTGGACGCAGCGGCCGCGGCCGGCGCCGCGTTGGCCTCGAGCGCCGCGACCCGCGCGGTCAGCGCCTCGTTCTGCACGCGCAGGGTGGCGACCATGTCGCGCAGCACGTCGAGCTCCTCGCGGGAGGCAATGTCCATGTCGCGGATCAGCCGCTCGGCCTGGGCACGGATCACGGTCTCGGCCTCGCGGCGCACCCCCTGCGCGGCGCCCGCGGCATCCGTCATCAGGCGGGCGAAGTCGTCGAACAGGCGGTTGGAGGGGGGCATGTGGTCTCCGAAAGCTCGCAGCCGCAACCCGGCCTGCGCCTCGACATAGGAATCCGCGGAGTCCGGGGCAATCCGCCGGCGCGGCGCGGCGCGGGCGGCCACAAAAGAAAACGGGGCCCCGAAGGACCCCGTCGCCGACCGATCAGGGTCGGTCAGATCACATGCGGCGCATCATGTGGCGGCGCATCATGCGGTGCTCCATGTGCCGGCGCATCATGCGACGCTCCATCCGGCGATGCATCATGCGACGCTCCATGCGGTGCATCTGGACATGCTCGATCGCGTCGGGGGCGGTCACGCCCATCGGGGCGCCCGGGGCGGCGGAGGCGGGGGCGGTGATGGCGGCGGCGCCGAGCGAGGCCAGAACAGCAACGGCGAAGGTCAGTTTCCTCACGGAGATAATCCTGTTTCTTGTCGTCGGGCCGCGGCACCCATGTCATCTCCCGGGTCCGGGAGATGAGAGAAGGACGTCGCGCCGGTGAAGCGCGGCGGGTCTCCGCTTCGACCCGCCGCTGGTAACTCGCAACTTACAGATTCGTTTCCTCGAAAGCCTTCACCCACTCCGCGCAAATTCCGGAGCGGACGATGTCGTCGCGGGTGAACTCGACCACGGGGATCGGCATCATCCGGCTCTTGATCAGGTGGATGACGGTGCGCAGCCCCGAGGTCTCGCGCAGGTCGGTCTGCGAGACGTCGCCGTTGATGATCACCTGGCAGGCGTCGCCGATGCGGGTGAGGAACATCTTGATCTCGGCGGTGGTCGTGTTCTGCGCCTCGTCGAGGATCACGAGGCAGTCCTTGAAGGTGCGCCCGCGCATCACCTCGAACGGCACGATCTCGATGTCGCCGGCCTTCAGGGCGATCTCGAAGGCGGCGGCGCCCATCCGTTCCTTCATCGCCTCGGTGAGGGGAGCGACCCAGGGCGCGATCTTCTCCTCCAGCGTGCCGGGAAAGAAGCCGAGCGAACGGCCGCCGGGAACGTTCGGGCGGGTGATGATCACCTTGGCGATCCGGCGCTGGCGCAGCAGGTCGGCGGCGCGTGTGCCGGCGATGTAGGTCTTGCCGGTGCCGGCCGGGCCGAGCACGATGACCTGCGGGTTCAGGGCGAGCGCGTCGAGGTATTCCGCCTGCCGGTCGGTCAGCGGCTGGATCGGGCCTAGGTTTCGTTCCTCGTCGAAGCGGGTCCTGTGCAGCCGGACCGTGCGGTCTTCCACCAGCTCGAGTCGTGCGCGCCGTCTTTTCATCGATCAACACTCCGCGTGGGATTTGCCAACCAAAAGGACTTGCTAACCAGAAACCGCTCTTCGCTCTAACCTTCGTATCGTGGGCTTATCTCTCCTCTCGGAAGCAATGACGCTGCCTCGAGCCGGTTCCGGCCCTCGACACGAAGCTTGTGGACAAGACGAGCCGCTGCGCGGCCCGCCTGGTCGTTGCCGGAGCATGCAACGCGCGCACCATAGAGTCGGGCGATGCGACGGCCGCATGACGGGGCCCGGCAGGTGTTGCTGAAATGGCTCGGACGACGGCGGATGGTGCGCCGGGACGGTCGGGGGATGGGGCCGTGTCCGGTCCGCCCAAGGTCGTGTCCTACGCCCGACGTCACGCTCGTCCGCGAGCGGCCTCAGGCCGGCTGCAGGAAGCTGTCGAGCACCATCTTGCGACCGGCCTTGTCGAAGTCAACGGTGAGCTTGTTGCCGTCGACGGCGGCTACGTCGCCGGGGCCGAACTTGGTGTGCAGAACCCGCATCCCGGCCTCGAAGGCCGAGGGCGTGCCGGTGGATTTGGCGATCAGCTCGCCCTCGATCTGTCGCGGGCCGCCGCGCCCGCCGCCGGGCGAGGCGCCGAAGCCGCGGGCGGTGGTGTGCGCCGCGCCCTTGCCGAAGTTGCTCTGCTGCCCGGTATTGGCCTGCGCCCGCTGCCAGCCCGGCGTGCCGTAGCTCGAGCCGAAGGGCTGCGGGTTGCGGTCGAAGCGCGAGGCGCCGGCGGAGAAGTGGGCCGGCGCCTCGATCACGTCGACCGCCGATTCCGGCAGCTCGTCGATGAAGCGCGACGGGATGGTCGAGGACCACAGGCCGTGGATGCGGCGGTTGACGGCAAAGGACAGCTTCGCGCGCTTGCGGGCCCGCGTCAGCCCGACATGGGCGAGGCGACGCTCCTCCTCGAGGCCCGCGCGGCCGCTCTCGTCGAGGGCGCGCTGGTTCGGGAAGAGGCCGTCCTCCCAGCCGGGCAGGAACACCGTGTCGAATTCCAGCCCCTTGGCCGCGTGCAGGGTCATCAGCGAGACGCGCTCGGCGCCCTCGGCCTCCGAGGCCTCCATCACCAGCGAGACGTGCTCGAGGAAGGCGCCCATGTCGGGGAACTCCTCCATCGAGCGGACGAACTCCTTGAGGTTCTCCAGCCGCCCGGCCGCGTCGGCCGACTTCTCCTTCTGCCACATCTCGGTGTAGCCGGATTCCTCGAGGATGGTCTGCGCCACCTCGGAATGCGGGTTGCTCTCGACGAGCCGCGCCCACCGCGAGAAGCTCTCGGTGAGCGCGCGCAGCGTCGAGCGCACGCGGGGCTTGAGCTCGTCGGTCTCGCAGAGCTTTCGCGCGGCATGGAGCAGCGGGACCTGCTCGGCGCGGGCGTAGAGGTGGAGCTGCTGCAGCGTCGCGTCGCCCAGGCCGCGCTTGGGGGTGTTCACGATCCGCTCGAAGGCGAGGTCGTCGGACGGGTTGTTGGTCGCGCGCAGGTAGGCCAGCGCGTCGCGGATCTCGGCGCGCTCGTAGAAGCGCGGGCCGCCGATCACCCGGTAGGGCAGGCCGAGCTGGACGAAGCGGTCCTCGATCTCGCGCATCTGCGCCGAGATCCGCACCAGCACCGCGATCTCGGAGAGCGGGTGCTGCTTGGCCTGGAGCGCCTCGATCGATTCCGCCAGGAGCCGCGCCTCTTCTTCCGAATCCCACGCGCCCGACACGGTGACGGGCTCGCCGAGCTCGTCCTCCGTGCGCAGGGTCTTGCCGAGCCGGCCCTGGTTCTTGGCGATCAGGCCCGAGGCGGCGGCCAGGATGTGGCCCGTCGAGCGGTAGTTGCGCTCGAGGCGGACCACCACGGCACCGGGAAAATCGTGCTCGAAGCGCAAGATGTTGTCGACCTCGGCCCCGCGCCAGCCGTAGATCGACTGGTCGTCGTCGCCGACGCAGGCGATGTTCTTGCGCACCTGCCCGAGCAGCCTGAGCCAGAGGTACTGGGCGACGTTGGTGTCCTGGTACTCGTCGACGAGGATGTAGCGGAACCGGTCCTGGTAGTTGGCCAGCACGTCCGGATTCTCGCGCCACAGCTTGAGGCAGAGCAGCAGCAGGTCGCCGAAATCGACCGCGTTGAGCGTGACGAGCCGGGCCTGGTAGGCGGTGTAGAGGTCGCCGCCCTTGCCGAAGGCGAAGGCCTGCGCCTCGCCGGCCGGGATCTGGTCCGGGCCGAGGCCGCGGTTCTTCCAGCCGTCGATGACGTGGCCGAGCGCGCGTGCCGGCCAGCGCTTCTCGTCGATGTTCTGGTCCTTCAGCACCTGCTTCATCAGGCGCAGCTGGTCGTCGGTGCCGAGGATCGTGAAGTCGGATTTCAAGCCCACCAGCTCGGCGTGGCGGCGCAGGATCTTGGTGCCGATGGCGTGGAAGGTGCCGAGCCAGGGCATGCCCTCGCCGGCCGGCCCGATCAGCGTGCCGATGCGGTGCTTCATCTCCCGCGCGGCCTTGTTGGTGAAGGTCACCGACAGGATGTCGAATGGCCGCGCCCGGCCGGTCGTGATCAGGTGGGCGATGCGGGTCGTCAGCACCCGCGTCTTGCCGGTGCCGGCGCCGGCCAGCACGAGGACGGGGCCCTCCGTCGCCTCGACGGCGCGGCGCTGCTCGTCGTTCAGGCCGTCGAGATAGGAGGACGCGCTCGGGCGCAAGGCCCCCATGGCGCGGGCGGCGATGGAGCTGGAGCCACGCTCCGCGTCGGAAGGCGGCGTCGCATGCGAAGAGTTCGGCATGGGCAATCCCTGGACCAAAACGCGAACGGCGTCGAGACCCGGACGCCGAGGCCTCGACGCTGAGGCGCGATCGCCGAGGCCCGGACGCAATGTCGCCGCCCCGCGCAGCCGCCGGGCGGGAACTTGAAGCAGGCCGGCCGCTTGCTCACATCATCGACAGACACCCCCCACACAGGAGCGCCCGATGCGCATCGTGCCGATCGCCATTATCGCCGCCCTCGCCGCCACGCCCGCCCTCGCGCAGGTCCGGCAGGGCAACCCCGACGCCGCCAACGAGTCCTTCGCCCGCCAGGGCGAGTCCCGGGCGCTGCAGCAGAACCTCACCTCGCAGAACAACACCACGCGCATGGAGATCCAGCGCAGCCAGCAGATGCAGGCACCCCAACCCACCCCGGGCGTGATCGTCGCCCCCCGGCGCTGAGCCGAGCCCGCGGGCGTTGAACCGAGGCCGCGGGCGCCCTGGCGCCTGCGGTCCCGCGCCGTGCTATGCCCGCCGTGAACCCGCCGGGTGGCGCGGGGTGCATGCGGAACGATCACGGTGCGTGACCTCCTGACCGCGCTCGCGGGCGCCGTCATCCTGATCCTCGTCGCGGCGCTCGCGGTGCCGCCCTTCATCGACTGGCCGGCCCATCGCGCCTTCGTCGACGCGACCGTGAGCCGGTCCCTCGGCCTGCCGGTGCGCAGCGAGGGCCGCATCGACGTGCGGCTGCTGCCCTCGCCGCGCCTGCGCCTCGACCGCCTTCATCTCGGCGACGAGCCGGGACGGCCCGCCCTCGATCTGCGCTTCGTCAAGGCCGAGCTCGGCCTGAGCCCGCTGCTGGCGGGCGCGTTCCGCTTCACCGAGAGCCGGATCGGCCGCGCCGAGGTCAAGCTGCCGGTGACCGAGGGCGACGCCCTCGTGGTGCCGGCCGGCCTCGGCGAGGCCCTGCGCGGCCGCGACCTCGCGATCGAAGACCTCCACGTCCAGCAGCTGCTGCTGACCACGGTGGTGCCCGCGACCGGGCGCACCGACCAGTTCTACGCGGAAGCCGTGCAGATCCAGGCGCCGGCCCTCGTCGGCCCCTGGCGGGTCGCGGGCACCAGCGGCGGCCTGCCGTTCACCCTGGTCAGCGGCGAGCCGGCGGCGGACGGCGCCGTCGCCCTGAAGCTCTCGGGCGGCGGCGACGCCCATCCGCGCTTCGAGGCCGACGCCCGCGTCGCCTTCGTGCCGACGGATCCGCGCGGCGGCGCCCGCAGCACCGAGCCGCGCCCGCTCGTCGCCGAGGCCGAGGGCAGCGCCCGCCTCGTCGTCGGCCCGCCGGCCCAGGCCGCCGGCGCCTACCTGCCGTTCGCGCTGGGCGGCAAGTTCAAGGCCCGCGGCGCCCTCGTCCGGTTCGAGGGCGTCAACGCCGAGATCGATCCGGGCGGGCAAGCCTTGCGGCTTTCCGGCAGCGGCCAGATCGACCTGCGCCGCTGGCGCGCGGGGCTGACCCTGGAGGCGCGCCGCCTCGACCTCGACGCCTTCCTGCTCTCGCCGGGCGGGCAGGCCTTCGTGGCGCGCGGCCTGCCCAAGGTCGGCGCGAAATCGGGTGGCGGCCTGCCGGTGATGCTCGACCTCGACCTCTCGGTCGAGGCGGCCGTGCTCGGCTTCGAGGAATGGTCCAACCTCAAGGCCACGGGCACCCTCGACCGCACCGGCGGCCTGCTGCTGCGACGCTTCTCGGCCGTGGCGCCGGGTGCGGCGACCGTCACGGCCAGCGGCGAGATCGACACCGATCCGAGCCCGCGCTTCACCGGCCCGGTCGCGCTCGCGGCCGCGGCCTCCGACGGGCTCGGGCGCTACCTGCGCCGGCTCGGCCTCGACGGGCCGCCGAGGGCGCTGCTCGACGGGCGGCCGGTCGAGGTCTCGGCCGAGGTCTCGGCGGCCGGCACCGCGTTCTCCCTGCGCAACCTCCGGCTCGCGCTGGGCGAGGCGCAGGTCACCGGAAATGCCCGCTACACCCCGGCCGAGGGCCGGACCCGCGGCCGGTTCGACGCGCAGATCCGCGCCCGCGGCCTCGACGTCGCCGGCCTGCCGCCCCTCGGCAACGCGCTCGCGGGGCTGCACGGCCACGACCTCGGCCTGACCATCGAGGCGCGCGACCTGCGCTACGGCGCGACCGGCACCCGGAACGGCACGCTCTCGGCCAGCATCCAGTCGGACGGCGCCGCCCTCGTCGTCGACAGCCTCGACGTGACGGACCTGGCCGGCGCCAACGCCAAGCTGTCCGGGCGGATCGGCGCCGACGGCACGGGGCGCGTCGCCGGCCGGCTCTCGGCCCCGGTGGCGGCGCCGCTGCTCGCCCTGGTCGACCGGGTCTGGATCGCAGAGACGCGCCTGATCCCGGCCTTCCTGCGCGCCGGCGCGCTCGACCTCGCCGTCACGCTGGAGCGCGACGCGGGCGACGCCGACGCGCTGCGGCTCGCCGCCACGGGCCAGGCCGCGGGCGGCAGCCTCGACCTGTCGCTGGTCAGCCGCGCCGGCGCGGTCGAGGGGGCGAGGATCCGCCTCGCCACGCCGCGGGCCGGCACCTGGCTCGGCCGCACCGACATCGCCGGCCTGCAGCAGCCGGCCGACCTGAGCCTGGTGGCGGCCCGCGCGGCCGACGGCGGCCTGACGCTCCAGGCGACCGGCACGATCGCCGGCGCCACGCTGTCGACCGCGACGCCGCTGCGGCTTCCCACCGAGGGCGGCCCGCCCCGATCCGGCGCGCTGCGGATCGAGACCGCCGACCTCGCGCCGTTCCTGACGCTGGCGGGCGCCGCCGCCCTCGCGCCGGGGCCGTGGCCGGCCGACCTTTCCGTCGCGCTGACCCGGCAGGGAGACGACGCGCGTGCCGCGCTCGCCGGCCGGATCGCGGGGGCGGCCCTCGATGCGACCCTCGTCCGCGCGCCGGACGGGGCGCTGTCGGGCACGGCGCGCCTCGCCCGCCTGTCCCTGCCGCACCTCGCGGCCGCCCTGGCGATGCCGGCGGGCGCCGCCGGCCGGTTCGGCCCGGTGCCACCGCCGGGACCGCCGGTCTCCCTCGACCTCAGGGTCGACCAGCTCGAGCTCGGGCGCGGGCTCACCGCCTCGGGCGCCGCCATGGCGTTGGGGTTCGAGGAGGGGACCCTGACGCTGCGCGACCTCTCGGCCAGGCTCGCCGAGGGCCGGATCGCCGGCTCGGCGACCCTGTCGCGGCGCGGCGGCCTCGCCTCGATCGCGGGCGAGGGCACCGTCGCCGAGCTGTCGATCCCGGCGCTCGCGGGGGGCGGCCCGCTCGGCGGGCGCCTGTCGGCGGCGCTGCGCTTCGGCACCTCCGGCGAGACGCCCGGCGCGCTGGCGGCCAACCTCTCGGGCACCGGCAGCCTCACGCTCGCCGCCCTCAACCTGCCCGAGACGGATCCCGCCGCCGTCGGGCGCGCCCTCGTCCGCGCCCTGCAGATCGAGGACCCCTTGCGCGACGGCCGGCTCCAGGCCCTCGTCGCCGAGGAGCTGTCGAAGGCCGCCACCGGCACGACGCAGCCGGCCTCGGCGCCGGCCACCATCATCGGAGGGGTCGTGCGCGCCGGGCCGCTCGACCTCGATTTCGGCGCGGCGCGCTGGAACGGGACGCTCGGCTACGATCTTCGAACGAGCCGGCTCGACGCCCGCGGCACGCTCGGCGGCGGTGCGGCGCCGAAGGGCTGGAGCGGCGGGCCGCCCGCGATCCAGCTCGGCTTCGCCGGCCCGCTCGCCGCGCCCGAGCGCAGCCTCGACGTCGGCCCGCTCACCACCGGGCTCGCCGCCCTGGTGCTGCAGCGCGAGCTCGAGACCATCGAGCTGATCGAGGCCGACCAGATCGAGCGCCAGCGCCGCCGCGCCCGGATCGAGATGGACAAGGCCCGCGCCGCCGCCCTCAAGGCCGCCGCCGAGAAGGTCGCTGCGGAAAAGGCGGCTGCGGAGAAGGCGGCCGCCGACAGGGCCGCGGTCGAGGAGGCCGCCCGCCAGGCCCGGCTCAAGGCGCAGGCCGCCGAGGAGGCTGCCCGCCGCGCCCGCGCCGAGACCGCCGAACCGCCGCCGGCCGAGCGCCCGCTCGACATCCGCCCGCCGCCCGCCCAGCCGTGATGCGCGTCCTCCCTCCCCCGCAGTGGGGGGAGGGCGTGTTCCTATCTCGGCGGCGTCACCCCGCGTCCCCTCAAGCCTTCCCCACCGCCGCCAGCGCGAAGCCGTAGATCAGCGCCACCTCTTCGAGCCGGTCGAAGCGGCCGGCGGCGCCGCCGTGGCCGGCTTCCATGTTGGTGCGCAGCAGGACCGGGCCGCCGCCGGTCATGGTCGCGCGCAGGCGCGCCACCCATTTCGCCGGCTCCCAGTAGGTCACGCGCGGATCGGTGAGGCCGCCGAGCGCCAGGATCGCCGGATAGGCCTTGGCCGCGACGTTGTCGTAGGGCGAGTACGACAGGATCGTCCGGAACGCCGCCTCGCTCTCGGCGGGGTTTCCCCATTCCGGCCATTCCGGCGGGGTCAGCGGCAGCTCGGCGTCGAGCATGGTGTTGAGCACGTCGACGAAGGGCACGTCGGCGACGATGCCGGCGAACAGCTCGGGGGCGAGGTTGGCCACCGCCCCCATCAGCATGCCGCCGGCGCTGCCGCCATGCGCGACGATCCGCTTCTCCGACGTGTAGTTCGCGGCGATCAGCGCCCGGGCGCAGGCGACGAAGTCTGAGAAGGTGTTGGGCTTCTTCTCGCGCTTGCCGTCGAGGTACCAGCGCCAGCCCTTCTCGGTGCCGCCGCGGATGTGGGCGATGGCGTAGACGAAGCCGCGGTCGACCAGGCTCAGCAGGTTGGTGCGGAACGCCGCCGGCATCAGCGTGCCGTAGGCGCCGTAGCCGTAGAGCAGCAGCGGCGCCGACCCGTCGAGGACGAGGTCGCGCCGGTGCAGCAGCGAGATCGGGACCTGCTCGCCGTCGGCGGCAGTCGCGAACAGGCGCCGGGTGACGTAATCCTCCGGCGCGTGCCCGCTCGGGATGGTCTGGCGCTTGCGCAGGAGCCGGGCGCGGGTGGCGCAATCGTAGTCCCAGGTCTCCGTCGGCGTCGTCATGGACGAGTAGGCGAACCGGATCGTCGCCGTCTCGAACGCGTAGCCGGGCTGGAGGCCGAGCGAGTAGGCCTCCTCGGCGAACGCCACCGCATGCTCCTCGCGGGTCGCGAGGTCGCGCACGATGATCCGCGGGCGGGCGTTCTCCACCTCGAGGCGGACCAGATGCGCCGCGAGCACGTGCAGGTGGCGGATCATGGTGCCGGCGCGGTGCGGCACGAGGTCGGTCCAGTGCGCCCGGCCCGGGTCGGCCACCGGGGCGGTGACGATCTTGAAGTCCTCGGCGCCGTCGGCGTTGGTGAGGATGTAGAGATCCGTCCCGCGATGCTCGACCGAGTAGATCAGCAGCGGCTCGCGCGGCTGCACCACGCGCAGGCGCCCGTCCGGCGCGGCGCGGTCCAGGAGGTGGACCTCCGAGGTCTCGTGGTCGCTCGCGGTGATGGTGAGGTAGGCGCCCGACTGCGTCGCCCCGATATGGACGAAGAACCCGGAATCGCGCTCGGTGTAGACCGCGAGGTCGTCGGCCTGGTCCGCGCCGAGGCGGTGGTACATCACCCGTGCCGGCCGGTGGTTGGCGTCGACCGCCACGTACCAGAAGCCCATGCCGTCGGCCGACCACACCGCCTCGCCGGAGGTCGCCTCGACCCGGTCCGGCGCGTCGGTCCCGGTGGCGAGGTCGCGTACGCGGATGGTGTGGAGCTCCGAGCCCTTGGTGTCGGCGCCCCAGGCCAGGCGGGCGTGGTCGTCGGAATGGGCGGCCCCGGCGATCTCGAAGAACGCCTGGCCCGCGCCCTCCTCGTCGCCGTCGATCAGGATCTCCTCGGCCCCCGCGTCGTCGACGGAACCGGTCGGCCGGCGACAGATCAGCGGGTGCTGGCCGCCGTCGCGGTGGCGGTTGTAATAGGCGAACGGCCCATCCGGGGTCGGCACGCCGCTGTCGTCCTCGCGGATGCGGCCGCGCATCTCGGCGACCAGGGTCCTGCGCAGCGGCGCCGCGTCGGCGAGCGCAACCTGCGCGTAGTCGTTCTCGGACTTCAAGTAGTCCGCGATGTCCGCGGGCAGGGCTGCCGGGTCCTTGAGGACATCCTGCCAGTTCTCGGCCTTCAACCAGGCGTAGTCATCGGTGATGGTGCGGCCATGGACGACGTAGCTGTGCGGCCGGCGCGGCGCCTTCGGTGCGTCGGATGCGGGCGGGACGTGAGCCGTTTCGAACGCCATCTGAAATTTCCCGTGGAGAATCTTCGAGCCTGCGCATGTGCCGTGCGGCCCGTTCCCGGACAAGACCCGGCGTCGAAACGCTCGCGATCGGATGGTGTTGGCCGGGCGGGGCATCGCGCGGACGGGGTGCCCGGGCCGAGCGCGGCCGCGCCAGGGTTTGACCAGGACGAGGGCTTGGCGAGGACTTGGCTTGACAGCTTTCGCCGCGAGGCTCTCGGTGGCGGGCGGCGGCGTGGCGTCCGCCGAGGGAGGCGCAATCAGAGGTAGCGAAACTCGCCGCCAGCACTTCGCCCTTGAGTAGGCATCTGTTTCAGCGATGTCGGCAAGCTGAAATATTCTTCCGGATAGTTGACGTTGCGTATCCAAGCTGCCGTCGAGCAACTTGCGGCCGATCTGCAAATATCCTATTGAGATGTCGTGGCGAAAGGGGTCGCCGCATTTCACTCAGCACTTGCGGGCAGGACGACCATTGTTGCGGGAATGCCCGCATCGCACCACGAGACGTCGGGGCCGATGGTCCGCGCCGCTCGGGACGCGTCGACTGCCTCAGCGTCCAGGGGACATCGCCGAACATGAACGACACAGACACCACGGTCGATTACGTGGAACTCGCCGCCGACATCGTGTCGGCTTACGTCAGCAACAATCCGGTCCCCCCGGGCGAGCTGGCGCAGCTGATCGGCCGCGTCCACGCTTCGCTGGTGCAGGTCGCGGGCGGGCAGGTCGAGGCGGCCGCCCCCGCCGGTCCGCTGACGCCGGCCGTGCCGGTGAAGAAGTCCGTCACCGCGGACCACATCATCTGCCTGGAGGACGGCCGGACCTTCAAGTCGCTCAAGCGCCACCTGCGCGCCAAGTACGACATGAGCCCCGAGCAGTACCGCGCCAAGTGGGGCCTGCCGCCGGATTACCCGATGGTCGCACCGAACTACGCCAAGGCCCGCTCCGACCTCGCCAAGGCGATCGGCCTCGGCCAGACCCGCAACGGCAACTACGACGAAGCCGCCTGAGGCGGGCGGAGGCGAAGCCGGGGCGCACCCGGCTTCGCTCGCGCTGCCAGAGGAACGAACCTTGCACTGCCTCAGTCCTGTCCCGTGAGCGGTCTGTTCCGATGAGCGATCCCAAGATCCCCACCGACGACCTCGACAAGGCGAACGACGTCCTGGCGGAGTGGGCCGCCCGGTCCGCGGCCGACAGCGACGGGCTGGTCGAGCGGCTCGCCGCGATGGGCTACGACGTTCGCGGCAAGTCCGAGGACGAGATCGCCGAGGTGCTGAAGCATCCGCCGACCCAACCCACGGCGTGAGCTGCGGGACGCTCCACAGCGCGCGGGCCGTCAAGTCTTGATCTAGGACGATTTTCAAGACTCTCCTGTTTCCTTCGCCGTGACGAAGATCGTTCGCGTTGGGAACAAAACATGAACAAAACTCCTCAGGCCCGGACCGCCCGCCCCGTGGCCGTGCCGCGCGCGGAGGCCGCGCTCGGGCGCGCCGGCGAGCGGCTGCTCGCGGCGCTCGCGCCCGAGGGCGCCTACGCCTTCCCGGACCCGCTCGAGGATGCGATGCTGATCGTGCGGTGCGGCGGCGGCGTCTCGCTCGGCGGCGGGCGCTTTCCCGCGGCGTCGGGCGAGCGCCTGCTGGCCGCGGACCTCGCCCACCGCGAGCCGGGTCCGCGCGGCCGCATCCTGCTGGCGCCGGCCGGCCGTGCCCGCCTCAGGCGCGGCGACGCCCCGGCCGGCGAAGCGTTCCGCGGCCAGCATCTCGACCTCGTGGTGGAGGGCGAGGGGGCGGAGCGACGCCTGCGCGACGCCGCCGAGAGCCCGATCGCCTGGATGGTTCGGCGGCGCGGCCGGGACGAGGCGCCCCTCCTCGACCGGGCCTCGTTCGAGGCCGGCGAGCGCCTGCGCCGCGACATCACCACGGGCCTGATGATGCCACGAATGGGCATCGACTGGAGCGCGATCCGCGTCGACGGTTCCGGCCCGCGCGACGCCGCCGGCGCCTCGGATGCGATGATGGCGGCCCGTGCCCGGGTGGAGCGGGCGATGGCCGCGGTCGGCCACGACCTGTCGGGCTTGCTGATCGACCTGTGCGGCCACGTGAAGGGGCTCGAGCGGATTGAGGAGGAGCGCCGCTGGCCGGCGCGCTCCGCCAAGGTGGTGGCGAAGATCGCCCTCGGGCGCCTCGCCGAGCATTACGGCCTGCAGCGCGAGGCGGTCGGGCCCGACCACGCCCGGATGCGGCTGTGGCGGGACCGGGCGTAAGCCCCGCGCGCTCAGGCGGCGAGGCGGACCGCGTCGCGATGGATGCGGTCCGCCATGGCGCGGACCCCGTTCGAGCGCTGCGGCGTCAGGTGCTCGCCGAGGCCGAGCTTGGTGTAGAGCGCGAAGGCGTCGGTGTCGGCCGCCTCGCGCGGGGTCTTGCCGTTGAACAGCGCCACCATCAGCGCGACGAGGCCGCGCACGATGTGGGCGTCGCTGTCGCCGCGCAGGTGCAGGCGCGGCACGTCGCCCGAGGCGTCGACGTTCAGGTCGATCCAGACCTGGCTGGCGCAGCCGATCACCTTGTTCGACTCGGCATGCAGGGCCGGGTCGGCCGGCGGCAGGGTGCGGCCGAGCTCGATCAGGTAGCGGTAGCGTTCTTCCCAGTCGTCGATGAATTCGAAGTTCTCGACGATGGTCTCGATCGGAGGCAGCATGCTCGGCCGGTTTCGTGTCGGGGGGCGCGGGATATCCCGGATATAGGTCGCCGCCCCGGCCGATGCGAATCGCGACGCCCGCTCAGGCCGGGTCCTCGACCCGCGCCTCCGGCAGCTGCAGCCGCAGCGGATCCTCGGTGGTCGCGACGCCGGTGACCGCGATCTCGGCCTGGGCGGCGTAGGCCGCGATCAGCCGCGGCCCCAGCTTCGGGATGTTCGGCCGACCCGACTCCGCCTGGTCGCCGGCGCCGGAGACGATCGAGAGACGCACCGGCGCACCGGGGGCCGCGTCGATGTCGATGGCGATCGTGCAGGCGACGCTCTCGGCGGTGGCGTCGAGGCATTCGGCGACGATCTCGGCGACGATCATGCCGAGGGCGTTGGCGGTGCGCGGCTCGACCAGGCTGGTGCCGGCGCCGCCGAGATGGACGCCGATGCGGCCGGCCCGGCGCAGCTGGCCGAGGCCGGAGGCGAGCCGGTGCAGGTAGTCGCGCAGGTCGATCGAGGCGATGTGCGGCGCCTCGTGCAGGTGCTGCTGCACCAGCGCGATCGCCCGCACCCGCTGGCCCAGCGCCTCGAAGCTGCCGCGGCAGGGCTCGGGCGCCGCGCGGCCGTAGAGCCCGATCAGGCTGACCATCACCTGGAGGTTGTTGCGGACCCGGTGGTAGACCTCGGCGAGCAGGGTCTCCTTCTCCTGCAGCGCCTCCTCGATATGCACCTCGGCATGCTTGCGGTCGGTGATGTCGAAGCACGAGCCGAGATAGCCGCGGAACTCGCCGTCCTCGGTCAGTGGCCGGGCGGTGTCGAGCAGCCAGCGATAGGCCCCGTCGTGGCGCCGCAGGCGGAACTCCACGGTGAACGGCTCCCGCGCCGTGAACGCGGCCGAGACGATGCGCGCGTGGCGCTCGAAGTCGTCCGGGTGGAGCCCCGTGCGCCAGCCGGCGCCGAGCTCCTCCTCCAGCGGCCGCCCGGTGAACTGGAGCCAGCACTCGTTGTGATGGATCGCGTGGCCGAGATGGTCCGAGCGCCACATCATCAGCGGAACGTCGTCGGCGAAGCGCCGGAACTCCGCGCTGACCATGGGCGCTCCCGGCTCGCTGTCCTGACCGCCCGCACCGGCCGGCTTCGACTCACCGTTCATGATCTTCCCGATCCGCCCCTGTTCCGACCTGATGTGCGCTAGGCAAGCGCCGGTCAACGTGTCGGGCGATGGGCCGTTCCGATAGGGACGACGTCCTGTCACCCGCGCGGCCCCGCCCGGCCTCCCGGGCCGGCGGAACCGCGCGGTGGGCCGCGTCTCAGCGCGGGTCCGGCGGGCCCTCGCCCTTGCCGACGAAGGGGATGCCGTCGATCGGGCATTCCTCGGTGCCGACGCCCTGCCGGGTGATGGCGCGCACCGCGTCGCGGGTGGCGTCGGGGTCCTCGATCCAGCGGCGGTAGAAGTCGTAGGGGCATTCCGACAGCCCGTGCCGGTTCTCCTTCGAGTTGATCATCCCGGTGTAGCCGCGGTGCAGCAGCTTGAAGAGGTGGTTCTCCGACTGCCCGTGCGCACGGAAGTCGCGGATCAGGAACTTCGACAGCGCCGCGTACTGGATGCCCATCTCCTCCTCGCCGCACTCGCCGAGGGTGCGCCCGTCGAAGCCGACGATCGCGGAGTGGCCGAAGTAGCTGTAGACCCCGTCGAAGCCGGCCGCGTTGGCCACCGCCACGTAGGTGTTGTTGGCGAAGGCCATCGCCTTCGACATCAGGATCTGCTGTTCCTTGGCCGGGTACATGTAGCCCTGGCAGCGGATGATGAGCTCGGCCCCGCGCATCGCGCAGTCGCGCCAGATCTCGGGATAGTTGCCGTCGTCGCAGATGATCAGGCTGATCATCAGGCCCTTCGGCCCCTCCGAGACGTAGGTGCGGTCGCCCGGGTACCAGCCCTCGATCGGCGTCCAGGGCATGATCTTGCGGTACTTCTGCACGATCTCGCCCTGGTCGTTCATCAGGATGAGCGTGTTGTAGGGCGCCTTGTTCGGGTGCTCCTCGTGGCGCTCGCCGGTGAGCGAGAACACGCCCCAGACCTTGGCCTTCCGGCAGGCGGCGGCGAAGATCTCGGTCTCCGCCCCCGGCACGGTGGAGGCGGTCTCGTACATCTCGCCCGCGTCGTACATGATCCCGTGGGTCGAGTATTCGGGGAAGATCACCAGGTCGAGGCCCGGCAGGCCGGCCTTCATCCCGACGATCATGTCGCCGATCTTGCTCGCGTTCTCCAAGACCTCGGCCTTGGTGTGGAGGCGGGGCATCTTGTAGTTCACCACCGCGACGCCGACGCTGTCGGCGCTGGACGAGATGTCTCCGTGCATCATGGCGTGGGTTCCTCCTGGCTTGGGTTCTTGCCTCCCCCGCGAGAGGGGGAGGGTGAGCTGCAGCCTTAGTGGCTGATCATCCACGGCCGCGCGTTCGGAAAGCTCTTGGCGGCCGTGGGGTTGGACTTCGCCTTGGTCCCGCTGCAGCAGCCGCAGCCGGCCCCGTGCGCGGACGACTTGCGGGGCGCGTGCGCGCTGCGCTCGTTGGTGGCGAAGGCCTTGCGCCGGCCCGCATCCATGGAGGCGCGGTTCGGCGCGGTGAGGAAGGCGCGCCCGCACGCCGCCCCGCAATCGGGACAGTCGTGCGGGTCCCTGAACTGCGCCATCGGGCGCAGCACCGTGAACGGCCCGCAGGCCTCGCAAGCGTAATCGTAGACGGGCATTCGAGCGCTTTCAGGCAGGGTGCACGCGGTCTGCCGCCCGGAAGGCGCGGCAGACCCGAAGACTACAGATCCGGCGAGAGCGGCATCTGGATCGAGCCGTCGAGGAACTTCGTCGGCCCGGCAGCAGTGGGATTGATGTCGAACTCGAAGATCTTGGTCGGAATCCACAAGGTCGCGCAGGCGTTCGGGATGTCGACGACGCCGGAGATGTGGCCCTGGACCGGCGCGGTGCCGAGGATCGAGTAGGCCTGCGCGCCCGAGTAGCCGAATTTCTTGAGGTACTCGATCGCGTTGAGGCAGGCCTGGCGGTAGGCCACCGTCACGTCGAGGTAATGCTGCTTGCCGTGCTCGTCGACCGAGACGCCCTCGAAGATCAGGTGGTCGTCGAACTTCGGGGTGATCGGCGACGGCTTGAAGATCGGGTTCTTGATCCCGTACTTGGCCATGCCGTCCTTGATCAGGCTGACCTTGAGGTGGACCCAGCCCGCCATCTCGATCGCGCCGCAGAAGGTGATCTCGCCGTCGCCCTGGCTGAAGTGCAGGTCGCCCATCGAGAGGCCGGCGCCGGGCACGTAGACCGGGAAGTAGATCTTCGAGCCGCGCGACAGGTCCTTGATGTCGCAATTGCCGCCGTGCTCGCGCCCCGGCACCGTGCGGGCGCCGGCGGCCGCCGCCTTGTCCTTCGCCTCGCCCTTGAGCCGGCCCATGTGGGCGGTCGGCGCGAAGGGCAGGGTGGCCAGCGCCGGCACGCGGTTCGGGTCGGTGTCGAACAGCGCCTTCTCGCGGGTGTTCCAGGTCTCCAGCATCTTCGGGTCGGGCAGGCAGCCGATCAGCCCCGGGTGGATCAGGCCGGGGAAGCGCACGCCGGGGATGTGGCGCGACTTGGTGAACATGCCCTCGAAGTCCCAGATCGACTTCTGCGCCTGGGGGAAGTGCTCGTCGAGGAAGCCGCCGCCGTTGTTCTTCGAGAAGAAGCCGTTGAAGCCCCACTGGCTCTCGGGCTTGGCGCCGATGTCGAGGAGGTCGACCACGAGCAGGTCGCCGGGCTCGGCGCCCTCGACGCCGATCGGGCCGGAGAGGAAGTGGACGATCGACAGGTCGATGTCGCGGACGTCGTCGGCGGAATCGTTGTTCTTGATGAAGCCGCCGGTCCAGTCGTAGGTCTCGACGATGAAGTCGTCGCCGGGCTTCACCGTCGCGACCATCGGGATGTCCGGGTGCCAGCGGTTGTGCACCATGTCGTTGTCGTAGGCCGATTGCGTCAGGTCGACCTTGATCAGCGTCTCGGGCATGTCTCGACTGTGCTCCCTGTTGTTCGAAAATCCGGGGCTTGGCGCATCCCCGCCCGGCCGGCGCACCGGCCGAAACCGTTCAGCTCGCGAGCAGCTCTTTGAGCGCGTCGTCGAGGGTCTTGATGTCGTCGGGGCTGGTGCCGGGGCCGCCGGCGAAGTGGCCCCACCAGGTGTCGATGACGCGCAGCTCCGCGTTCGGCATCGACTCCGCCTCGATGCGGTTGTCCTCGGGCGGGAAGTACAGGTCGGTCGAGGCCGGCATCAGGATCGCCTTGGCGGTGATCGCGCGAAGCGCCGCCTTGGTGTCCCCGTGGAAGGTGTCGTTGGCGCCGATGTCGCCGTTCTGCCAGGTCCACAGCATCGCGAGCAGGTCGTTGGCGTCGCGCGTGTAGAACAGCCCCTCCCAGAACCCGACGAGGAAGTCCTCAAGGGAGGCGTAGCCCATGTGGGTCTTGTCGGCCTCGATCCGGTAGAAGGTCTGCGACAGGCCCCAGCCGGCATAGACCCGGCCGAAGGCGCGCAGCCCCTTGTTCGGCGGGCTCGCGTACCAGCCCTCGGCGAAGGCGGCGTCGGCCTGGAGCGCGGCCTTGGCACCTTCGAGGAAGACGAAGTTGTGCCGCGAGCACTTGGCCGAGCCCTGAAACGGCAGGATGCGCGGGACCATGTCGGGATAGAGCGCGCCCCAATGGTAGGTCTGGAGCGCTCCCATCGACCACCCGGTCACCAGCACCAGCTTATCGATGCCGAAATGCTCGGTGACGAGCCGGTGCTGCGCGCGGACGTTGTCGTAGGCGGTGACGTTCGGGAAGCGCGGCCCGTTCCAGGGGGCCGGCGTGTTGCTCGGCGAGGACGAGAGCCCGTTGCCGAACATGTTCGGGATGATGATGAAGTACTTCTCGGGGTCGAGCGCCTTGCCCGGCCCGATCAGCCACTCGTTCTCGGTGTGCTGGCCGGAATACCAGGTCGGGTAGACGATGGCGTTGTCGCGCGCCGCGTTCAGCGTGCCGAAGGCCTTGAACGCGAGCTTGGCGTCGCGCAGCGTCTTGCCGCATTGGAGAACGTGGTCGCCGAGCTCGAAGATCTCGTAATCGGCCATGATGTCCTCGTTCAGACCGAGAGGAAGCGGGCGACCTGGGCCTCGTCGATGTCGGCGCGCAGCGATTCGTGCACGATCTCGCCGTTCTCCATGACGAGCACCCGGTCAGCGACGTCGAGGGCGAAGCTCAGGACCTGCTCGGAGACGACGATCGACAGGCCGCGCGCGTCGCGGATCTTCTTCAGGGTCCGGCCCATCTCGCGGATGATCGACGGCTGGATGCCCTCGGTCGGCTCGTCGAGGAGCAGCACCTTCGGCTTGCTCGCGAGCGCGCGGGCGATGGCGAGCTGCTGCTGCTGGCCGCCCGACAGATTGCCGCCGCGCCGTCCCTTCATCTCGAGCAGCACCGGGAACATCTCGTAGAGGTCCTGCGGCACCTTGCGGGCGCCGGTGACGGTGAGCCCGGTCTCGATGTTCTCCTGAACCGTCATGGTCGAGAAGATCATCCGGCCCTGCGGCACGTAGGCGAGGCCCTTGGCGACCCGGGCGTGGCTCTTGAGGGCGCCGATCTCGGTGCCGTCGACGCGGATCGAGCCGGCCTTCACCGGCACGATCCCCATCAGGGTCTTCATCAGCGTGGTCTTGCCCATGCCGTTGCGGCCCATCACCGCGACGATCTCGCCGGGCGCGACCTGGAAGTTCAGCCCGTGCAGCACCTCGCTCTGGCCGTAGGCGGCGTGCAGATCCTCGACGCTCAAGATCGGCGCGGCCGAGGGGAGCCTGGTGAGCGGAGGGGCCTTGGCTAGGGGGGGATGCGCGGTCTGCAGCATGATGCTCAGTGTCCCAGATACACTTCGATGACCTTCGGATCGTTCTTGACCCGCTCCATCGAGCCCTCCGACAGGACCTTGCCCTGGTGCAGCACGGTGACCCGGTGGGCGATGTCCTCGACGAACTTCATGTCGTGCTCGATCACCAGCACCGAGCGGCCGACGATGATCTGATTGAGCAGCTCGGCGGTCTTGATGCGCTCGCCGACGCTCATCCCGGCCACCGGCTCGTCGAGCATCAGCAGCTCCGGGTCCTGGATCAGCAGCATGCCGATCTCGAGCCACTGCTTCTGGCCGTGGCTGAGGAACTCGGCCCGCTCCAGCAGCTGGTCCTTCAGGAAGATCGTCTCGGCGATCTCGTGGATGCGCTCACGGACCTGCGCGTCGCGCTTGAAGGTCAGCGCCCCGAACACCGAGCGCCCGCGCGGGAACGAGATCTCCAGGTTCTCGAACACGGTCAGGTCGTCGTAGATCGACGGGGTCTGGAACTTGCGCCCGACGCCGGCCTGGACGATCGCGCTCTCGGTGAGCTTGGTCAGCTCCTGGCCCTTGTACTTGATCGACCCGGCGCTGGCGCGCGTGCGCCCGCAGATCAGGTCGAGCACCGTGGTCTTGCCGGCGCCGTTCGGGCCGATGATCACCCGGATCTCGTTGGGGTCGACGTAGAACGAGACGTCGTTGACCGCCTTGAACCCGTCGAAGGAGACGGTGAGCGCGTCGACCGCCAGCAGGTATTCGGGGGCGTTCGGGTTGGCGCCGATGACGGAGCCCGGGAGGATCGCGGCGTTCATGCTGTTCTCACTCGGCCGGTGCGCCGTGGGGGACGATCGCGGGGGGCGGGGCGCGCAGACCCTTCACCCGGCGCGTCAGGCGCGGCTCGACGTGCTCGCGCCAGATGCCGGCGAGACCGTTGGGGAAGGCGAGCACCACGGCGATGAACAGCGCGCCGAGGCCGAACAGCCATAGGTCGGGGAAGGATTCCGAGAAGCTGGTCTTGGCCCAGTTGACGAGCAGCGTGCCCCAGACCGCGCCGAACAGCGACATCCGCCCGCCGACGGCGGCGTAGATCACCATCTCGATCGAGGGCACGATGCCGACGAAGGACGGCGACATGAACCCGACCTGGAGGGTGAACATCGCGCCGCCGATCGCCGCGAAGGCGGCGGCGAGGCAGAAGGCGAAGACCTTGAACCCGGCAACCGAGTAGCCGGAGAACCGCACCCGGTCCTCCTTGTCCCGCATCGCGACCAGGATGCGCCCGAGCTTCGACTTCTTCACGAACTGCGCGATCAGGATGCAGCCGATCAGCAGGCCGCCGTTGACGAAGTAGAGGATGGTGTGGGCGCCGTCGGTGCGGATGTCCCAGCCGTGCAGCGTGCGCAGGTCGGTGATGCCGTTGATGCCGCCGGTGTAGCCCTGCTGCCCGACGATCAGGATCGTCAGGATCGCGGCGATCGCCTGGGTGATGATGGCGAAGTAGGTGCCGCCGACCCGGCGCTTGAACATCGCCGCCGAGATCACGAAGGCGAACAGCACCGGCACCGCGACGACGAGGATCAAGGTCAGCGGCAGGCTCTGGAACGGCTTCCAGAACCACGGCAGCGCCGTGATCTGGTTCCAGTCCATGAAGTCGGGAATGCCCGGCGTCGACTGGATCTTCGTGTTCTCGACGCTGGACGCCTCGAGCTTCAGGTACATCGCCATGCAGTAGCCGCCGAGGCCGAAGAAGCAGCCCTGGCCGAGCGACAGGATGCCGGCATAGCCCCAGCAGATGACGAGGCCGAGGGCGACGAAGGCGTAGGTGAGGTACTTGCCAACCAGGTTGAGCCGGAAGGCGTCGAGCAGGCTCGGCAGCACGACGAGCAGCACCAAAGCCAGCACCGCCAGGCTCAGCCACTCGATCGGCTTCATGAACGGGTTGTCGTTCACGGTGACGGACTTGGTCAGGGTCTGGACGGGGTTCTTCATCGTCGAAATCCTCAGCGCCGGACCTTGAGGGTGAACAGGCCCTGCGGCCGCAGCATCAGGATGCCGACCACCGCGAGCAGGGTGAGCACCTTGGCCATCGAGCCGGAGAGGAAGAATTCCAGCGTCGACTGGGTCTGGGAGATCGAGAACGCCGAGGCGATGGTGCCGAGCAGGGAGGCCGCCCCGCCGAAGACCACGATCAGGAAGGTGTCGACGATGTAGAGCTGGCCCGAGGTCGGCCCGGTCGAGCCGATCATCGTGAAGGCCGAGCCGGCCACGCCCGCGATGCCGCAACCGAGGCCGAACGTGTAGCGGTCGACCTTCTCGGTATCGATGCCGACGGCGCCCGCCATCGGGCGGTTGGCCATCACCGCGCGGACCTGCTGGCCGAAGCGCGAGCGGTAGATCAGCAGCGCGACGCCGACCGTGATCAGCGTGGTGACCGCCATCACGAACAGGCCGTTGATCGGGATCTCGATCGAATCGGTGACCTGCACCGAGCCGATCAGCCAGCTCGGCAGCTCGACGCCGACCTCGCGCGCGCCGAAGATCGAGCGGTAGGCCTGCTGCAGGATCAGCGACAGGCCCCAGGTGGCGAGCAGCGTGTCGAGCGGGCGCTTGTAGAGGTGGCGGATCAGCGCCCACTCCACCAGCATCCCCAGCGCCCCGGAGGCGCAGAAGGCGAGGATCATCGCGAGGAAGAAGTATGCCGGGAACAGCGCCGGCAGGTAGGTCTGGAAGAAGGTCGAGCATAGGTAGGTCATGTACGCGCCGAGGATCATGAACTCCCCGTGCGCCATGTTGATCACGCCCATCTGCCCGAAGATGATCGCCAGCCCGAGCGCCATCAGCACGTAGACCGAGAACAGGATCAGGCCGGCGAAGCCCTGCATCGCGAAGATCGCGCCGAGATCGCCGAGGGAATAGTCACCGAACATCCGTGCGCTCCGAGCCGTCGGGAATGCCGGAGGGCCGTGGCCCGCCGCCTTGCGCGATCGCCGTCTCCCACCCGCCCACCTCATCCTGAGGTGCCGGAGCGAAGCGGAGGCCTCGAGGGAGCCCTCCGGCGCGCTCGGCGATCCCTGGAGCCCTCCTTCGAGGCCCGCCGTCGCGGGCGCCTCAGGATGAGGTCGGGGGATGGGGGATCGTCGAAAGGCCGTCTGCAAATCGCGCGCCGCATCGGCGGCGCGCGCATGCGGCCTACTGGTAGCCCTTCGGGAACGGGTCGGGCTTGATCAGCTCGGGGCTGGTGTAGACGATCTCGAACTGGCCGTCGGTCTTGGCCTTGCCGACCCGGGTCTTCGACCACAGGTGGTGGTTCGGGTCGATCCGGACGTAGCCCTCGGGGGCGCCCTTGAACTCGAGATCGGGCGAGGCGGCGACGACCTTGTCGACGTCGAACGAGCCGGCCTTCTCGCAAGCCATCTTCCACAGGTAGGGCCCGAGATAGGCGGCCTGGGTGACGTCGCCGATGACGGTCTTCTCGCCCCACATCTTCTTGAAGTCGGCGACGAACTTCTTGTTGTTGTCGTTCTCGATCGACTGGAAGTACTTCATGCACGAGTACGCGCCGGCGATGTTGTCGCCGCCGATGCCGTCGATCTCGTCCTCGGTGACCGAGATCGTCAGCAGCACCTGCTTCGAGAGGTCGATGCCGGACGCCTTGAGCTGCTTGTAGAACGCCACGTTCGAGCCGCCGACCACGTCGGTGAAGATCACCTTCGGCTTCGTGAGCTTGATCTTGTTGATCACCGAGTTGAACTGCGTGTGACCGAGCGGGAAGTATTCCTCGCCGACGACCTTGCCCTTGAGCACGTTCTCGACGTGCTTGCGGGCGATCTTGTTCGAGGTGCGCGGCCAGATGTAGTCCGAGCCGACGAAGAAGAACGTGTCGCCGCCCTTCTCCTTGTGCACCCAGTCGAGGCCGGCGAGGATCTGCTGCGTCGCCTCCTGGCCGGTGTAGAACACGTTCTTGGACTGCTCCAGGCCCTCGTAGAAGGTCGGGTAGTACAGGAGGCCGTTGTACTGCTCGAAGACCGGCAGCACCGCCTTGCGCGAGGCCGAGGTCCAGCAGCCCATCACCGCCGCGCACTTGTCGTTGACGAGGAGCTTCTTGGCCTTCTCGGCGAAGGTCGGCCAGTCGGAGGCGCCGTCCTCCTGGATGATCTTGATCTTGCGGCCGAGGATGCCGCCGGCCTCGTTGATCTGCGCGATGGCGAGCTTCTCGGCCTGCTGGGCGCCGGTCTCCGAGATCGCCATGGTGCCGGTGATCGAGTGGAGGATGCCGCAGGTCACCTCGGTGTCGGTGACGGCGAGGCCGGTGGTGCTGACCGCCGAGGTGGCAGGCCCCGCCGCGAACGCGGTGCGCGGCAGGAGCGAAAGGGCGGGCGCGGCCGCCAGCCCCATCAGCAGCTTGCGCCGCAGGGGCGAGCGCAAGCCGCGGTCCATGCCCCGATCCAGATCGTGATCCCCGTCAGCCATCGTGCCTCACGCCTCGCATCTCGCGTCCGGCGGCTCATGGAACGGCCGCGGATCGTGGAGCGCACGCTAGGGGCTCGGTTGCGTTGCAGCATATACGCTGTTTTGCGTATGGTCGGCAGGGTCCGGGCGGCGCAGTCTGCTCCACCCTCGACGCCCGGGGACCGGCACGGCCGGATCAGTACAGCGGCTGCAGCCGCACGTTCGGGATCGCGATCGGCCCGAACATCATCCGGCCGCCGGCGAGGCGCAGCGGCGGCAGCGGCTTGAGCGGCACGTCGCCCCCCGGCTCGCCCTCGGGCTGGCGCCGAAGCCCGAGCAGGCCGCCGACGAGGTTGCCGATGAGCGCGCCGCGATCGGCGCCGAAGCGCTGCCCGACGACCGACGCGACCAGCGCCTCGACCCCGGCGGCCCGCAGGTCCAGCTGGCCCTCGACGCGATGATCCTGGTCGATCCCGAGATTGCCCTTGGCCTGCAGGCGGCGCGCACCCTTGGCCAGCGACAGCCCGGCGACGTCGAGGCTGCCGTCGGCCTGGCGCCAGCGTTCGAGCTCGCGCGCCACCGTGCCGGTGCCGAGCATCGCCGCCCGGTTGACCGTGGCGTCGAGGGTGAGGTCGGCGGGATCGGCGTTGCCGATCAGCGCATCCGCCATCGGCGCCAGGGCCTGCGACAGGCGCAGGCTGAGGTCGACCGCGCCGTTTGAATCGAATCGTCCCGGCGTCGGCCGCGCATGCAGCTCGAGGTGGCGGGCGGAGACGGCGATCGGATCGGGCGCCGCGCCGGCGACCGTCACCGAAGGCCCGTTGACCACGAGCGAGGCGCGCACGAACCCGTCCGACGCGCCGTGGAAGCTGCCTTCCAGCATCGTCCAGGTCGCGTCGCCGACGAGGTCGCCCTGTTCCACGTGAAACGGGCCCTCGGCGAGCATCAGCACGTGCCGGGGTTGGTAGACCTGCGTCACCGCGGTCAGCGGACCCAGCCGGAAGCGGCCATCGGCACGCGCGAGGCTGACCGAGGCGCAGCGCAGCTCGATCCGGAACGGATAGCCGGTGATCGACCGGTCGGCGCAGGTCCAGGTCCGGCCGGCCGCGGCCTCGCGGGCGACCCAGCCGTCCATCTCGGTGGCGGCGCGGCCGCGGAGGTAGACCCAGCCCGCCGACCACAGCAGCACCAGCGTCAGCAGCAGGATGTAGGGGAGGAACAGGCCGCGCCGGGAACGCGGCGCCTTCGGCGGGATCGCGGCGGGCTCGGCCGGGGCTTGCCCCGAAGGATCTTGCCGTACCGGATCCTGCATCGTTCGCTCCGCGCTCTCGCCCCGTCGCGGGTTCGTCCGCGATCGTCCATGCCGCACAAGGCATGAGGGGAGGCTCGGGGCGAAACTGGGGCGTGGGCGGCGTGATCCAAATCCGCATCACCTCGCCGGACCGGCGGATTCGGCCTTCGATCGCGCGCGGGCCTGCCGGATATGCCGACCGCCCTGATCGAGCGGAGGGATATCAGGCGTGCGCCGGATCCGCGCTCTCCATCGAGAGATCGTCGACGATGGCCTTGCGCTCGGCCTCGTCCTCGGCGAGCCGATGCACGTGCATCTCGGTCGCGCCGCCCTTCCGGGCGCGGGCGAGCCAGGTCCGGTGCAGGCGCTCGCGGGGGCTCTCGCCGGAGGCCGACACCGCGACCAGCTCGGCGATGCCGGCGGGATCGCGGCGGACCGCGATCACCACCGCCTCGCCCATCTCGTCGAGCTCGGGCGCGCTGAGGTCGTGGACGCCGACGACGTAGCGCCGGCCGGAACGTCCGCGCCAGGCGCTGAGCGCCAGGGCGGGGGTGCCGCGAAGGCCGGCGGTGGTCCTCAAGCGCTCTTCCCGCACGTCCTGTCTCCGTGTCCGCCCGTCCTTCAGGTCGCGCAGGGCGGCCGACCAGGACAAGGCTCTCTTGTTCGCCATTTGTTCCAACCTAGATCGGGCATCGCGCGCCCGTCAAGCGATTCGTCTCGTTCAATGGAAATGGGAATTCGCAGGCCGATTCGCAACGTCCCGACGGTTCTCCGCGCGCACGAATCGGGCGCGCGGGTCAGGCCGGACGCGAGGTTTCGCGGCGCGGCTCCGGGACCGTGCGGGCGGCCTGCCCGGGGTCGGCGAGGCCGGCCGCGAGCAGGGCCTTCGAGGCGGTCTCGATGCGGTCCTCGACGAGGTCGAGGAAGGCGGCGCGTGCCAGCCCGGGTGGGATCGGCGGCAGGAACTCGATCACCGTGGTGCCCGGGCGGCGGACGAAGCTGCGGCGCGGCCAGTACAGCCCGGTGTTCAGCGCCACCGGCAGGCACGGCACGGAGAGCGTGGCGTAGAGGTGGGACAGGCCCTGCTTGTAGGCCGGGGCCGCGCCGGGCGCCGTCCGGGTGCCCTCGGGGAAGACGATGAGCTGGCGCCCCTGCGCGATCGCGTCGGCGGCGGCCGCGTTCATCAGGCTCATGGCGCGCGCGCCCTTCGACCGGTCGATCGCCACCATGCCGCTGCGCGACAGGAACCAGCCGATCAGCGGGATGAACAGCAGCTCGCGCTTCAGCACGTAGGCGAATTCGGGAAACACCGTGCACAGGGCCAGGGTCTCGAGCGCCGACTGGTGCTTGGCCCCGACCAGCATCGCGCCGGACGGGATGTTCTCCAGCCCGCGGAACTCCACCCGCGTGCCGGCGACCACGCGCAGCAGCCACAGCGTCACCCGCCCCCAGAACCGCGCCAGCCGCATCACCGCCCGCCCCGAGACCAACGTCGGCAACCCGCCGAACGCGATCAGCGTCGTGGCGGCGTAGAAGCAGAGATTGAACGCGAGGGAGCGGACGGCGAGCATCGGGACCTTCTGTGACGGTTCCCTTTAGCGCGTGGGCGCGGCGGGGGCCAACAGATGGCGCCCGGTACCGGGGCGAAAGCTGTGACGGGAAGCGAACCGTGCACCCCGGGTCCGGGCCAGCGCATCCCGCGCCGCTTCGCGGGAGACGGCCCGAGCATCGACCTCGGGTGACGATCGAAGGCTTGCGGCTTGTCCATCGATCGATCTTGTCATCCCTCGATCTTGGCTTCACCTCGATCTTGGCTTCATCGAGTCTCGGCCTTGCATCTCGGCCGTCACCGGGGCGGCCAACGACCGTCGCCGTTTCAGGAGGGCGTCCTTCCAGTGTCTGCGATGGCCAGGGCGCGGTATCTCCCGCGGGGTGACGAAGCCCGTCTGCGGGCGGCACGGAAGATCTCGTCGGCCCTCGGGATCGATCTGAGCCTCGGAATCTGGTCTCGCAGGGCGTCCGAGGCCTGGAAGAGGCAATGGTTGGGGTTGGACCGGCGGTCCGCGGAATGTTGGGACTGGGATCTCGTCCACGACCGCTACCACAACGAAGTCGATCGCCTCGACCTCGTGATGTGGGTCGGCGACCGACTCTGCGGCCTTGCCCTGACCACGCTGTCCGGCGAGGCGGCCACGGTCAGGTTCCTGGAAGGCAGTCCGCGGCAGGATTGTCCCCTGACCGGATATCGGGCCCTCGTGGCGTTGGAGGCGACGCAGAACTACGCACAGCTCAACGGCAAGCGTGAGATCCGGGTGCAGCCGGTCGTGCCGCGGCTGGAAGACCTGTATCGCGGCATTTTCGGGTTCAAGCTTGCAACCCCGAGGGGCCAGGACGCATATTACCGGCTGGAGATACCCTGATGAACACCTTAGCACGCCTTCTCGGGCCGTTCCGTCGGGTGCCGCTGGCCTCCAAGGCTGTTCCCGCGTCTGACGCGTCGGCGCAACCGCAACCGCGTCCCATGACGAGCTTCTTCGACGGGCTTTCCGAGGACCAGAAGACGCGGCTCCGCGCCTATCGCGGCGCGGAAAGCCATGGCGATCCGGCCTACCGCTCGTCGAACACGGCATAGGACGCCGTGGCGCGACGGACCCAGCAGCCCCGCTTCGGCGGGGTTTTTCATGTCCCGACGCCGCCGGACGGCCGCTCGGCCCCACCTCAATACCCTTCGGCGAGCGTGTCGCGCTGGCGCGGATCGGCGGCGCCCGAGAGCAGGCCGCCGCTGCGCAGGATCGAGTTGGCCGAGCCCGAGCTCGACCCGACCCTGACGTCGTGCCCCCGCGCCCGCAGGAGGGCGAGGGTGTCGGGCGACAGGCCCTGCTCGACCCGCAGCACGTCGGGCTTCCACTGGTGGTGGATGCGCGGCGCGTCGACGGCCTCGGCGAGGTTCATGCGGAAGTCGATCAGGTTGACGATCACGTCGAGCACGGTGGTGATGATGCGGCTGCCGCCGGGGCTGCCGGTGACGAGGTAGAGCTGCCCGTCCCGGAACAGGAAGGTCGGCGTCATCGAAGAGAGCGGCCGGGCGCCCGGCGCCACCGCGTTGGCGTCGCCGCCGACGAGCCCGTAGGCGTTCGGGGTGCCGGCCTTGGCGGAGAAGTCGTCCATCTCGTTGTTGAGCAGCACGCCGGTGCCCTCGGCCACCAGGCCGATCCCGTAGGAGAAGTTCAGGGTGTAGGTGTTGGCCACCGCGTTGCCCGCGGCATCGACCACCGAGAAGTGCGTGGTCTGGTCGGGCTCGGGCGGCAACGGGTCGCCGGCCGCGATGCTGTCGGCGGGCCGTGCCCGCTCCGGGTCGATCGCCCGCCGCAGCCGCGCCGCGTAGGATTTGGCGGTGAGGCCCTGCACCGGCACGCGGACCCGGTCCGGGTCGCCGAGCCAGGTCGCCCGGTCGGCGTAAGCCGGCTTCATCGCCTCGGCCAGGGTGTGGATCGCGGCGGCGCTGCCCGCACCCATCGCGGCGAGGTCGAAGCCCTCGAGGATGTTCAGGATCTCGATCAGGTGGACGCCGCCGGACGAGGGCGGCGGCATCGAGACCACCTCGTAGCCGCGATAGGTCCCGTGCACGGGCTGGCGGACCACCGGCCGGTAGGCGGCGAGATCGGCCTCCGTCATCGGGCCGCCGGCCGCGCGCACCGCCGCCGCGATCCGCCCGGCGATCGGGCCGGCATAGAACGCGTCCGGGCCGCCCTCGGCGACGGCGCGCAGCGTGTCGGCGAGGTCCGCCTGCACGAGGCTGTCGCCGCGGGGCAGGGGGACGTCGCCGCGGAAGAAGATCCGGCGGGTCGAGGGCCAGCGCCCGAGGAGGCCGGCCGACCGCGGCAGGGAATCGGCGAGGCCGCCGGTGACCGGGATCCCGGCGCGGGCCAGGGCCTCGGCCGGCGCGATCAGCTCGGTGAGGGACAGCTTTCCCGATCCGTAGAGGCGGTGCGCCTCCGCCAGGCCCCGCACCGTGCCCGGCACGCCGACGGCCTTGCCGCTGCGCCGCGAGGTGGCGCGGTCCGGCTCGCCGCCGGGCGCCAGGAACATGTCGGCGGTGGCGGCCTGCGGCGCGGTCTCGCGGTAGTCGATCGCCACGGTCTCGTGCCGGTCCGCCAGGTGCACCAGCATGAAGCCGCCGCCGCCGAGGTTGCCCGCCTGCGGCAGGGTCACCGCCAGCGCGAAGCCGACGGCGACCGCGGCGTCGACCGCGTTGCCGCCGCGCTTGAGGATGTCGACGCCGATCCGCGTCGCCCGCGCCTCCTGGCTCGCGACCATGCCGAGCGCGGCCTGCACCGGCAGCATCCGTGCGTCGTCGGAGGGGATCGGCGGCCCCGAGCCCTGCGGGAGGGCGGGGCCGCCCAGCATGAGGAGAACGGCGAGGGCGGCGCGGATCGATCTCATTCGCTTCCCGATAGCACGGCCGCGACCGTCCGGCAGGCGCCGGTCATTCGCCCTGGCGTCGCGTCACCAGCGTGCGGTTCGGCTCGACCTCGCCCTTGTCCTGGTAGAGCGGCACGATCGCGCGCAGCCAGCCGCGGGTCTCCCGGCCGCCGTAGTTGCGCTCGACCACGTCGCGCGTGAGGTAGGCCTGCAGGTTCACCGGGCCGAAATTGTAGCCGACGAGGCCGCCCACCGCGATCTGCCCCTGGGGCCGGTCGCTGCCGACCCCGGTCGGCAGGTCGGTCGAGCCGAAGGCCACGGCGCCGACCTGCCACTGGCCGAGCTTCCTCGTCGCGGTGAGGTCGAGGTTGAGGTAGTCCGGGTAGAGCGTGCCCGTGGGCGAGCGGTCGTCGATGAAGATCCCGTGCAGCAGGTTGGCGGTCAGGTTCCAGCCGTTGCCGGTGTAGCTGACCGCGAAGCGCTGGGTGATCGAGGCCGACTGCGTCAGGAAGCGGGTCTCGATCGGCAGGTAGCCGCCGAACAGGTAGCTGAACCCGAGGTCGTTTCCGCGGTCCCAGGCGAGCTGCGCCGCGAGCAGCGGCTGCCCGACGCCGCTCTGGTAGGGCGCGCCGCGCCCGCTCGAGGCGACCACCGGCTGCGTGACGAAGAACTGCAGCCGCGCGTCGGCGATCGTCCACGGCGTCGCCCAGGCGAAGGTCGGCAGGTTGACGTTCGATTCCGAGTCCAGGGGCCGCGTGTCGCGGACGCCGAAGCTCGACAGGTTCACGAAATAGAACCCGACCGGCAGTTGCGCCCCCACCGGCAGGCCGACGGTCTGGCCCGGCTGCGCCGCCGAGCCGGCCCAGGCGGGGCCGCCGGGCAGGAGGGCCGCGAGCAGGGCGAGGGCGGTCCGGGTCGTCCACGGGCGGCGTGCGATCATCGTTCGTCCCTCGTCGCCGCCAGGGGGATCCTGGGCGGGCCGACCGGGGTTCGACGGTTCGACGCATCCGAAGCATCCCGCCGGGCCGCCCCGAAGCGCGCCCGTGTCGCGGAAACGTCACGCCCGCGTCGGGGGCCGCCCGGCGCTTCGCCCGGCGATCAGCCAGTACACGAGCCCGGCACCGGCGCCGGCGAGGAACAGGATCGCGGTGACCCGCGCCTCGGCCGTGAGCGCCGTGCCGCCGGGGCGCACGGCCCCGCGCGCGAGCCAGGGCAGGGCGGCGGTGATCAGGCCGCACCCGGCGCCGTACCAGAGCAGGCCGCGCCAGCGCAGGGTCTCGCCGACCAGCGCCACCAGGGCCGGCGGCACCGCGAGCAGCACGAAGGACGCCTTCGCCAGCCCCGCGAGGACCCACGCGAAGCTCTCCGGCGGCAGGCCGGCGGCGAGATCCGACAGGCCGGCATCGAGCCCGGCGAGCGCGCCTTTCGTCAGCCAGACGCTTGCCACCGGATCGAGCACGAGCGCCATGAGCAGGATCGCGCCGCCGCTCGGGATCGCGAGGAACAGGGCGAGGGAGCCGAGGAGGAGGCGGCCGAGGATGCGCATCGGCGCGGTATAGCTCGGCTGATCGGCTCGGGCCGCATCGCCCGGCGGGACGGCGCGCCGGCCCCTCCGCCGAGCCTCGCCGCGCCGGCCCGCAGCATCGACCTGCCCGGCGCCGAATTCCGATGGGCGGTCGGCGCCGGGCGGGTGTAGGCTCGCGCCCATGCCCCTGCGTGCGCCCTTCCCGAAGACCGTCTTCGTCCTCACCGGAGCCGGCGTCTCGGCCGAGAGCGGGCTCGGCACGTTCCGCGACCGCGGCGGGATGTGGGCGCGGTTCGATCCGATGCGGCTCGCGACGCCCGAGGCCTTCGCGGCCGACCCCGGCACCGTCCTGGACTTCTACAACCTGCGCCGGCGCGGGGCGGTCGCGGCCGCGCCGAACCCGGCCCACGTCGCGCTCGCGCAGGCCGAGGCGGCGCTGGCGGAGCGCGGCGGGCGGCTGTTCCTGTGCACCCAGAACGTCGACGACCTGCACGAGCGGGCGGGCTCGCGTGCCGTCGTCCACATGCATGGCGAGCTGCTGAAGGGCCGCTGCACCGCCTGCGCCGGCACCTTTCCCTGTCCCGGCGACCTCGACGTCGCCGATGCCTGCCCGCTATGCTCGGCGGTCGGCACGTCGCGGCCCGACGTGGTGTGGTTCGGCGAGATGCCCCACCATCTCGACGCGATCCAGGCGGCGCTGTCAGCGGCGGACCTGTTCGTCGCGATCGGCACCTCGGGGGCGGTCTACCCGGCGGCCGGCTACGTGCGGCTGGCGCAGGCGCGGAACATCCCGACCTGCGAGCTGAACGCCGAGCCCTCCGACAACGCGGACGCGTTCGACGAGGCCCGCTACGGCCCGGCCAGCGAGACGGTGCCGGCCTTCCTCGCCGCTCTCACATCGTGATCCGATGCAATGGCGCAGGAACACCTGCAGAATAACGCAGGCTGCGACCGCACAGGTTTGAAAAACCACGGGAATTGCGTTCGGAAACTCAATATCCGCTTGCGCGCAATCGGACTTTCTCGGCCGAATCACGCAGGATCGCCGTGTCAAGACATGGACGCTCACGGCGCTGTGCGTACAATGGACAAGCTTGGTGCGGTTGCCGCGGCACGTACCGGCGTTCGATGAAGCCACACGGGAGCCAAAAGCCCATGCAGAACTTCACGGTCACGGCCCGCGAGCGCGACACCGTCCTGGCGGCCCTGCGCTATTACCAGTTCTACCGGATGCAGGGTCATCCGTTCGACCCCCGCCAGGATCACCTCATCGACGCCATCGCCGCCGAGACCGGCGAGGCCCTCGACGTCGCCGAGATCGACGACCTCTGCGCCGGGCTCAACGGCAACGCGCACGCCCTCGGCGCCGCCTCCGCCCGCCTAGCCTTCGACGCGATGGCCTGACGAAGCCTCCGCGGGGCGAGGACACGGTCTCCGCCCCCGACCCACGATCGTTTCGCCGCGACCGACCGTTTCGCAAACCGTTTCGCCGTCGCCGGCGTCGTCGCCGCAAACGGTTTTTTTCAGCCCGCCGCACGTCCGCGCCCGACCGGCTCCGCCCCACATGGGTCCTTCCGATCCGGCGCGCGAACCCAACCGAGCCTCCACCGGCCCCCCGCATCCGACGGACGACGGCGGAGGCTCGCGCATCCGGCGGAGGCTCGTGCTTACGGCGCCGCCTTGAGCTGCGCCTCGGCGCGGGTCAACGCCGCCTCACAGGCCTTGGCGTCGCCCTTGCCGTCGGCGGTGCGGGCCTCGTCGAGCGCCACCTTGGCCTGCTGGGCGGCGTCGCCGCCCTTTCCGGCCTCGGCCGACTTCTCCGGCGGAGCCTGCGGCGACTGGCCGGGCGCGTTGCCTTCCGTGCCGGTCACGCCCTCGCCGCCGCGCTTGGCCGCGGCGCCCTGGCCGCTGGTCGAGGCCGAGATTGCCTCGGTCGACTCCGCCTTCACCCGCTTCTCCAGCCCGGCGATCCGATCCGAGCAGGGCGAGGCCGAAGCCGGCCCGATCAGGCCGGGCGCCGCGAGCGCGGACACGGCGAGCAGGGTGGCGAGGTACGCAGGACGCGTCATCGAATGAGATCTCCGGTGGTTGGGAGCCGAGAGGGACCGACAGGACGATCCCGGTGGCTCCGTGACGGAAACGCGGCATCCACCGGCAAGGCTCCGTCGAAACGCGACGTCGCGGGAAAACAGAAGCCTCGGACACGGAGCTTTTCGCAAAACGCCGAGGGGCCCGCTCTTCCGGTGGAAGAGGGGCCCCTCGGTCGTCCGGTCCGTCGCCGCGCCGGCGGGCGGCGCGGCTTCCTTGGCTCAGGCGCTGAGCTGATCGCGGATCGGCAACTGCCGCACGCGGCGGCCAGTGGCCGCGAACACCGCGTTGGCGATCGCCGGCGCCACCGGCGGAACGCCGGGCTCGCCGACGCCGCCGAGCGGCCCGTCCCAGGTGCCCGAGTTGACGAGGTGCACGCGGATCACCTTCGGCGCGGCATCGATCCGGATGATCTCGTAGCCGTCGAAGTTGTTCTGCTGCGCCCGGCCGTTCTTGAAGGTGATCTCGGAGGTGAGCGCGAGGCCCATCCCCATCACCACGGCGCCTTCCATCTGCGACCGGATGCGCTCCGGGTTCACCTGCGGCCCGCAATCGATCGCGATGTCGACCGCGACGACCTTCAGGCCGCCCTTCGGGTCGACTTCGACCTCCGCCGCGACCGCGGTGTGGGTGACGAAGCTGTAATGCCCCGCGATCCCGAGGCCCCGGCCCTTCTCGAGCTTGCGGCCCCAGCCGGCGCCACCGGCCGCCGTCTCGATCACCCGGCGCAGGCGCCCGGTGTCGATCGGGTACAGCTTGGGATCCTCGCCGTGGTTCCAGACATCGCCGATCGAGGTGGGATCGATCTTGCGCGCCGGGCCGATCAGGTCGAGCAGGTAGTCCTTCGCGTCGCGCCCCGCCGCGTGCGCCAGCTCGGCGACGAACGATTGGATCGCGAAGGCGTGCGGGATGTTCGAGACCGAGCGGAACCAGCCGATCCGCACGTGGGCGGCCGCCTCCGGGTTCTCCAGCCGGATGTTCGGCACCGCGAACGGGGTGTTGACCAGGCCCATGCCGAGCTCGAACGGCAGCTCGTGCTTCGGATCGGGCGCGAAGATCGAGCCGATCGTCGGCGCCGCCGAGCGGTGGAGCCAGGCCACCGGCATGCCCTTGTCGTCCAGGCCCGCTTCGAGGTGCTCGGCCGAGATGGTGTGATAGTAGCCGTGGTGGATGTCGTCCTCACGGGTCCAGGTGAGCTTCACCGGCGCGCCGCCGACCTCGCGCGAGCAGAGCGCGGCCTCGACCACGTAGTCGGGCTTCGACTTGCGGCCGAAGCCGCCGCCGAGCAGCGTCACGTTCACCCGAACCTTGTCGGCGGGAAGCCCCAGCGCCTTGACCAGCCGGTCGTGCGCCGCCTGCGGCCCTTGCGTGCAGGCCCAGGCCTCGCACGCGCCGTCCTTCACCTGCGCCACCGCCGCCGGCGGCTCCATCGGAGCCTGGACGAGGTGGGGCACGAAGTAGTCGGCCGTCAGCTTGGTCTTGGCCTTGGCCATCGCCCCGTCGACGTCGCCCTGGTTGCGCACGACCTTGCCGGGCGCGCGCGCCGCCTTCTCGAGCTCGGTGCGGAACGCGTCGGTGTCGTAGCCGGCGTTCGGGCCGTCGTCCCAGACGATCTTCAGCGCCTCGCGGCCCTTCATCGCCGCCCAGGTGTTCTTGGCCACCACCGCGACGCCGCCGAGCGGCATGAACTCCGAGGGGATCTCGCCGCCGTCGATCTTGAACACCTTCACGACGCCGGGGACCTTCCGGGTCTCGGTATCGTCGAAGCTCACGACCTTGCCGCCGTAGACCGCGGGGCGCGCGACCAGCGCGTACAGCATGCCCTCGCGCTTCGTGTCGAGGCCGTAGACCGCCTTGCCGGTGGTGATGTCGCGGTTGTCGATGATGCCGATCTGGCCCTTGCCGATGTAGCGGAAGGCCTTGGGGTCCTTCAGCACCACGCTCTCGCGGGCCGGCACGGGCAGCTCCGCCGCGATCGCCGCGACGTCGCCGTAGCCGAGCGTGCGCTTCGACTTGGCATGCGTCAGCACGTGGTTCTCGGCCGTCACCTCGGAGGCCGGCACGTTCCACTGCTTGGCCGCCGCCTGGATCAGCATCAGCTTGGCCGCCGCGCCCGCGTGGCGGAAGTGCTGGAAGAAGTGGCGCAGGCTGCGCGAGCCGTCGGTGTCCTGGTTGCCGAAGCGCTCCTCGTCGCCCCAGGCCTGCACCACGCCGACCTTCGACCAGTCGGCCTCCAGCTCGTCGGCGACGACGAAGGCGACCGAGGTGCGCACGCCCTGGCCCATGTCGGAGCGGTGGTTGGTCACGGTCACGCGGCCGTCGGCGGCGATCGCCACGAAGATCTTCGGGTCGTCGCGCCAGCCGTGCGGCATGCCGTCGGCGCCGAACTTCGCCGGCTCCTGGGCCTTGGTCTCGGCCTTGGCGGTGTCGCGCAGGTTCACCGCGAGCACGAAGGCGCCGAGCCCGCCGAGGATGGCGCGGCGGCTGACGTTGGCGATCAGGGTCGGCCGGGTCGGCGCCTCGGCGGCGAGGTCGGCCATCATCTTTGCGTCATGGATCACAGGCGCTCTCCCTTGCTGGCGGGCGCCTGACCGGCGGCCTGGTGGATCGCGGCGCGGATGCGCGGGTAGGTGCCGCAGCGGCAGATGTTGCCGCTCATCTGCTCGTCGATCTGCGCGTCGGTCGGCTTCGGCGTATCCTTCAGGAGCGAGGCCGCCTGCATGATCTGGCCGCACTGGCAGTAGCCGCACTGCGCCACGTTGAGGTCGCGCCAGGCCACCTGCACCGGATGGTTGCCGTCGGGGGAAAGCCCCTCGATGGTCGTCACCTCCTGGTCGGCCGCGGCCGAGATCGGGGTGGTGCAGGAGCGGGTCGCGGTGCCGCCGAGGTGGATCGTGCAGGCGCCGCACAGCGACTGGCCGCAGCCGAACTTGGTGCCGACCAGGCCGAGCTCGTCGCGCAGGTACCACAGCAGCGGCATGTCGGGGTCGCCGTCGAAGCTGCGTGGCGCTCCGTTCACCGTCAGTTTGATCATTCGCAAACGTCCTGTGTGAATGCGGATCGCACCGGGACGGCGCGACGGCCCGGGCGACGCGAAGGCCTCCCGTGCCGCGACGCCCCCCGGGTCCGCACGTCGTTCTCAGAATGAATTCAATCTACGGCATGCCTGCTGCGCGGTGCAACGCGGGCAAACGACCGCATGCGGCCCGAGCCCGGCGCCTGGGGCATGCCGTGTGCGTTGGCGCACGCACGCATAGGAGGGAACGGGCGGATAGCCGAATCCCGATCCGCCACCTACGATGACCAGCTCGATGGGCATTGAGGGCGATGGAAACGGTGAGCTTGGCAGAGGCAAAGGCGCGACTCAGCGCGCCCATCGACCGAGTGGTCGCCGGCGAAGCCGCTGTCGTGACGCGTCGCGGGCGCGAGGTGGCACGGCACAGTGCCATGCCGGGACCGAAGCGGCCGATCGATATCGAGACCCTCAGGGCCGTCACCGCCGCGATGCCGCTGCAGCCGGAGGGGGCCGCGACGTTTGTGCGCGCGATGCGGGACGACGAACGGTACTGATGCCGTATCTCGATACGTCGGTCTCGGTCGCGGCGTAGACAGAGGAGCGGGAAACCGCCCGGATGCGGGCTTGGCCCACCGCCTGGGCAGGCGGGGACCTCGCAATCAGTGCCTGGGTCGCCACCGAGTTCTCGCCACCGCTCTCGATCAAGTTCCGCACGGGCACGATCGATTCGCAGCATCGTTCGGTGGCCCCGTCGGCGTTCACGCGCCTGACGGCTACGTCGCTCGTGATGCTGCCGATCGACGAGAGGACGTTTCGGACGGCGGCACGCTTCGCGGACCAGACCCATCCCGGCTTTCGCGCTGGAGATGCGCTTCATCGGGCGATCGCCGCCGATGCCGGCCTAAACGCTCGCGACCCTCGACAAGCGCCCCGCAGAGGCGGGTGCGGCCGTGGGCGTGCCCGTCGAACGCCTGTGACATCGAGCGACGATGCGCGCCGCCATCCCGGCTGGCCTGGAAGTGGGGCGCCTCAGACCGTGACCTGCGTCCCCACCTCCACGACCCGGCCCGTGGGGATCTGGAAGAAGTCCGTCGCGTCGTTGGCGTTCTTGGCGAGCGTGATGAAGATCCGGTCCTGCCACAGCGGCATCCCGGAATGGGCGGCCGGGCGGATCGAGCGGCGCGACAGGAAGAACGACGTCGCCATGATGTCGAACTTGAAGCCCTCCTTGCGCAGCAGCACGAGGGTTTTTGGGATGTTCGGCGTCTCCATGTAGCCGAACTTCATCACGACCTTGTAGAAGCCCGGCCCGATCGGCTCCAGCCGCACCCGGTCCGGCCCGTTGGCGCGGGGGGTGTCGACGGTCTCGACCGTGAGGATGACGTTCTTCTCGTGCAGCACCTTGTTGTGCTTGAGGTTGTGCAGGAGGGCCGCCGGCGCGATCTCGGGATCGCTCGTCAGGAACACCGCGGTGCCGCGCACGTGGTGCGGCGGGCTCTTCTCCAGCATGCCGACGAGCTCGAGGATCGGCACGTCGGTCTTGCGGGTCTTGTTGAACAGGATCGTGACGCCCCGCACCCAGGTCCACATCAGCACGATCAGGCCGGCGGCGAGCAGCAGCGGCACGTAGCCGCCCTCGAACACCTTGAGCAGGTTCGAGAGCAGGAACAGGAACTCGATCACAATGAACGGCAGCATCAGGGCGGCCGCCGCCACGGGCGACCAGTGCCACAGCCGCCAGACCACGAGGAAGGTCATGCTCGCGGTGAGCAGCATCGTGCCGGTGACCGCGATGCCGTAGGCCGAGGCCAGGGCCGAGGACGAGCGGAACACCACCGCCAGCACCACGACGCCGATCATCAGCAGGCCGTTGATCTGCGGCAGGAAGATCTGCCCCGAATGCGATTCGGAGGTGTGGCGGATCTCGAGCCGCGGCAGCAGGCCGAGCTGGATCGCCTGCCGGGACAGGGAGAACGCCCCGGTGATGACCGCCTGGCTCGCGGTGACGGTGGCGAGCGTCGCCAGGATCACCATCGGCAGCAGCGCCCATTCGGGAAACAGCTGGAAGAACGGATCGGTGGTCTCGGGCTTTTCCAGCACCAGGGCCGCCTGGCCGAGATAGTTCAGGGCCAGCGACGGGAAGACGAGGCCGAGCCACGCGATCTGGATCGGCCGCCGGCCGAAATGGCCGAGGTCGGCGAACAGCGCCTCCGCGCCGGTGACGGCGAGGAAGACCGCGCCGAGGGCGACGAGGGCGCCGGTGCCATGGCCGAGCAGGTAATGCACGGCGTACCACGGGTTCAGCGCCTTGAAGACGGTGAGGTTTCCGACGATGTGCGGCACCGCGGCGAGCGCCAGCGCCAGGAACCACAGCACCATCACCGGCCCGAAGAAGGCCGCGACCTTGCTGGTGCCGCGGCTCTGCACCAGGAACAGCGCGAGGATGATCGCCACGGTGATCGGCAGCACCGAGCCCTCGAAGGCCGGGGTGACGAGCTTCAGCCCCTCCACCGCCGACAGCACCGAGATCGCCGGGGTAATCACCGCATCGCCGTAGAACAGCGCCGCACCGAGCAGGCCCAGCGCGAACACGATCCGTGATCCGCCGAGCGCCTTCCGCGCCAGCGCCATCAGCGAGAGGATGCCGCCCTCGCCGTTGTTGTCCATGCGCAGCAGGATCGCGACGTACTTCACCGTCACGATCAGGAACAGCGCCCACAGGATCAGCGAGGCGGTGCCGAGCACCTCTTCCGCCAGCAGGATGTTGTCGTAGCGGGCCGGCACCAGCGCCTCGCGGAAGGCGTAGAGCGGGCTGGTGCCGATGTCGCCGTAGACCACGCCGACCGAGCCGACGGCCAGCGTCCAGAGGCCCGGCGCGGCGTGCGCCCGGCCCTCCGCCGGGTCGACGGCGCCGGCGGGGTGCACGACGGTGCCGGGCGCGGCCAGGGCCGGGCCGTCCGCGGCGGGCTGGACGCCCGCGGCGTCGGGCTGAGCGGCGGTGCCGCCCGGTGTGACGGGTTGGGTCATCGGGTGCGATCGAGGCTCATCAAGCCTGCACGGCGTTTCGCGGTGTGGCGCATCGAGGGTCCCACCGGAGGATGCGACCGGGAACGCGAATGCCGGGCCACGGCGGCCGCTGGGCCTGCCGCTCACGGAATCTCGGCGCCCTGCTATCACGCCCCCGTGCGGGCGGGAACAGGGAGGTTTCGGGGAACGGGGCGTCCCTCCGCCCGACCGATCTCGGGCTCGCCCCAGACCTGCACCTTCATGTGCCCAAGCCGGGGTGTGCCCGACTTGGGTGCGGGGGAGGGGGAGGCGCGGCGGTGCTACTCCGCGGCGTTGCGGGCGCCCTGGCCGAAGCGGCGCTCGATGTAGTCGATCACCACCGTCTCGAAGTCCTTGGCCAGCGTCGCGCCGCGCAAGGTCATCGCCTTCTTGCCGTCGATGAAGACCGGCGCGGTCGGGGTCTCGCCGGTGCCGGGGAGCGAGATGCCGATATCGGCATGCTTCGATTCGCCGGGGCCGTTGACGATGCAGCCCATCACCGCGACGTTCAGGCCTTCGACGCCCGGATAGGTCTTCTTCCACTCCGGCATCGAGGTGACGATCCAGTTCTGGATGTCGCGGGCGAGCTCCTGGAACGTGGTCGAGGTGGTGCGGCCGCAGCCGGGGCAGGCCGCGACCATCGGCACGAAGGTGCGGAAGCCCATGGTCTGCAGCAGTTCCTGGCTGGCCTTCACCTCGACGGTGCGGTCGCCGCCGGGCTCCGGCGTCAGCGAGTAGCGGATCGTATCGCCGATGCCTTCCTGCAGCAGCACGCCGATGGCGGCAGACGCCGCGACCAGGCCCTTCGAGCCCATGCCGGCCTCGGTCAGCCCGAGGTGGATCGCGTAGTCCGAGCGGCGCGCGACCTCGCGGTAGACCGCGATCAGGTCCTGCACCGCCGAGACCTTGGCTGAGAGGATGATGCGGTCCTTCGGCAGGCCGAGCTCCACGGCGCGCTCGGCCGAGGACAGCGCCGACTGCACCATCGCCTCGCGCATCACCGCGCGGGCGTCGATCGGCCGGGGCAGCCGGGCGTTCTCGTCCATCAGGTGGGTGAGCAGCGCCTCGTCGAGCGAGCCCCAGTTCGCGCCGATGCGCACCGTCTTGCCGTAGCGGATCGCCTGCTCGATGATCGTCGAGAACTGGACGTCCTTCTTCTCCTTGAAGCCGACGTTGCCCGGGTTGATCCGGTACTTCGCCAGCGCCTCGGCGCAGGCCGGGTGATCGGAGAGCAGCTTGTGGCCGATGTAGTGGAAGTCGCCGACCAGCGGCACGTGGCAGCCGATGCGGTCCAGGCGCTCGCGCACCTTCGGGACGGCGGCAGCGGCCTCGTCGCGGTCGACGGTGATGCGCACCAGCTCCGAGCCGGCCCGCGCCAGCTGCGCGACCTGCGCCACCGTGGCGTCGATGTCGGCGGTGTCGGTGTTGGTCATCGACTGGACGACGACCGGTGCGCCGCCGCCGACGGTCACCGCGCCCTCGCCCTGGCCGACGCGCACCCCGACGGTGCGGTGGCGCGGGGCCGGCCCGGCGATCTCCGGTCCGGTCAGGCCCGCGGCCTGCGCGGCGAGCGGGTTCTGGTCGAGGCTGGCGGCTTGCATGGCTTCCATCGTGGACCTTCGTTCAAGGCCTTGTGTTTCGCGACGTCGCGATCGGCCGGCGGCTGCGCGCAGCACGCCATCAGCTTGCACGGTCGATCGTTTAGCTGCGATTGACGCGGGACCGCGTCAATCCTGCGGCGATGCATGTCTGCACCGCGCGTGTCATGTCGCATCCGCCCCGCGATGTCGAGTTCGCGCAGGCCACGGCCCGGCGCGATCGTGCCGACCCCGCCTCGGATAAGCGTTGTCCGCCAACGGGATCGTGCTCGCCCGCCCCGGACCTCGCGCGCGCTCCGGTCGCGTCGCGCTGGCCGGGCCGCCGCCGTCCACCGCGCCGATTCGCGGAACCGCGACGCACCGGGCGCGCTTGCGCCGCCGCCGCGTCCGTAGAAAAATGCTGCGATGCGGCCTTTGATACCGCAGTGCAACAATCCATGTTGAGGCGATGATGACGCCGACTTCGCAACCCTGCACCGATCGTCCCGAGCCCGGCAACCCGGTCACCGCCGTGCCCGGGCCGGTCTCCGACGGCATCGCCGACCGTCCCTCCGCCCACCCCTCGCATCACGTGCTCGCGGGGCCGCGGGCGGAGAAGAACGTCGCCCTGGCGCTGCAGGGCGGCGGCGCGCACGGCGCCTTCACCTGGGGCGTCCTCGACGCGCTGATCGAGGACGGGCGCCTCGGCTTCGAGGCGGTCACCGGGGCGAGCGCCGGCGCGATGAACGCCGTGGTGATGATCGACGGCTGGCTGAAGGACGGCCCCGAGGGCGCCCGCGCCGGGCTCGAGCGGTTCTGGCGCGAGGTCAGCCTCGACGGCGACTTCTCGCCGGGCCAGCGCAGCCTGTTCCACGGGATGTTCGGCGCGCTGAAGGGCAACCCGGTGATCGAGTTCTGGTCGAAGGTGCTGACGCCGAGCCCCTACGTCTCGAACCCGCTCAACATCAACCCGCTGCGCAAGGCGCTCGCCGCCCAGGTCGATTTCGAGCGCCTGCGCGAGGCGAGCACGGCCGGCGTCTTCGTCTCGGCCACCAACGTCTGGACCGGCAAGCTCGCGGTGTTCGAGCGCGAGCGCCTCACCGTCGACCACCTGATGGCCTCGGCCTGCCTGCCGACCGTGTTCCAGGCCGTCGAGATCGACGGCGTGCCCTATTGGGACGGCGGCTACCTCGGCAACCCGCCGCTCTATCCCCTGCATCGCGGCGCCGTGACCCGCGACATCCTCCTGGTGCAGATCAACCCGGTCGAGCGCCGCGAGACCCCGCGGACCGAGCGGGAGATCCAGGACCGGCTGAACGAGATCACCTTCAACGCCAACCTGATGCGCGAGCTGCGCGCGATCGACTTCGTCGACGGGCTGATCGAGGAGGGCGTGCTCGGCCAGGGCCAGTACCAGCGGGTGCTGGTCCACCGCATCGACGGCACCGACGCGCTCGACGCCTACAATGCCGGCTCCAAGCTCGACGCGCGCTGGCGCGTGTTCCAGCGCCTGCGCGACAAGGGCCGCCACGCCGCGCAGGCCTGGCTCGCCGAGAACTACGAGAAGATCGGCCGCGACTGCTCGCTCGACCTGCAGCAGGCGTACCAGTAAGCCGAGCGCGGCGGGCCGCGTGCGCCGGCGCACCCGACCCTTCGGGCACGCCGGCGCGCGGACGGATTAAATCCGCGCGCCGCTCCGTTAGCGTTCCATGATCGCCGACAAGACCAAGCGCCCCGACATCGTCGACCTCCTGGTGCCGTTGCGGCGCTATGCGCGCTCGCTCACCCGCGACACCCTGCGGGCGGACGACCTCGTGCACGACACGCTCGTGCGGGCGCTGGAGGCGGAAGGCAGCCTCCGGCCCAACACCAACCTGCGCACCTGGATGATGACGGTGCTGCACAACGTCTTCATCGACGACCAGCGCCGCAAGCGCGTCGAGACGCGCCATGCCGACGTGCTGGTGCAGATGCACGAGGAGGTGGCACTGCCGGCCCAGGAGGGGCAGGTGCGCCTCGCCCAGATCCGCCGCGCCTTCCTGACGCTCCCCGAGGAGCAGCGCGCCGCCCTCCATCTCGTCACCCTCGAAGGCATGGCCTATGCCGACGCCGCGGCGGTGCTCGGCATCCCGATCGGCACGCTGATGTCGCGCCTCGGCCGCGGCCGGGCGGCGTTGCGCGCCTTCGAGGAGGGCGAGGGCGCCGCGCGGGAGAACGCCGCGCGGAAGGGCGCCGACGAGCCTCGACCGCGCGCGCCCGAGCGGCCGGGCCTGCGCCTCGTGACCCGGGACGGCCGCACCGAGGGGCCGGGCGATGCGCCCTTTGCCCGCCGCGCCGTCGGCGACTTCTGACGGCGCGGAGCGAGACGACGGCGAACGAGACGACAGGACGAACCCGCGATGACCGACCCGATTGCAGACACCGACCTCATCGCCTTCGTCGACGGGCAGCTCGACGTGATGCGCCGCCTCGACGTGGAGGCGTACCTGGCGGGCAACCCCGACGTGGCGGCCCGCGTGATGGCCGAGATGCACGACCGCGACGCTCTGCGCGAATCCTTCGCGCCGTCGCCCGGCCCCGGGCCGGACCGCCTGCGCATCGCCGCCCGCCGCCTCGACCGGTCGCTGCGCTGGAACCGCGTCGCGTCGCGCTTCAAGCGGGCGGCGGCGATCGCCGTGCTCGTCGGCGCGGGCTGGCTCGCGCACAGCGAGGTCGGCCAGTTCGGGGTGCCCGACACCTTCGCCTCGCCGGTCGACCCGGCGCTCGTCGCCGACGCGCAGCAGGCCCGGCAGGTGGCGCAGCTCCGCGTCCGCATCGGCGCGCAGGGCGTGCCGGCCTACGACCGGGCGCGGCTCTCGGCGGCGACCGGCATCGCGCTGCCCGCGGTCCCCGAGGGCTGGACGGTGCGCGACGTGCAGGTGTTTCCCGCCCGCAGCGGCACCGGGATCGAGGTGGCGTTTGCGGCCGGCGAGCTCGGCGAGGTTTCCCTGTTCGCAACCCGGCGCCGCGCGACCGGGCTCGTGCACGCGGCCGGGCTCGCCACCGAGGTGGCCGATGCCGGCGACGGCGCGACGCTGGCCTGGACCACCGGCGACTCGGCCTACGCCGTCAGCGGCGGCCACGACGCGAAGGACCTGCGCCACGCCGCGCTCGCGCTCGCTTCGGCGCCCTGACGCCGGTCAGTCCAGCATCGACGGCGTCCGGTCGGCGGCGAGCATCGCCCGCGCCTCGGCCGAATCGATGTCCATGCGGGCGATCAGCGCCTCGGCGCTCGAGAATCGCTCCTCGCCGCGGATGAAGCCGACGAGCTCGACCGCGATCTCCTGCCCGTAGAGGTCGCTCGCGAACCCGAACAGGTTGACCTCGAGCAGCGGCGCGCCGTCGTCGAAGGTCGGGCGGCGGCCGTAGCTCGCCACCCCGTCCCGCATCGTGCCGTCGGGCAGGCGCACGCGCACCGCGTAGACGCCGTGGGCGAGGGCGCAGTCCGAGAGCGCGAGGTTGGCGGTCGGGTAGCCCAGCGTGCGCCCGCGCTTGTCGCCGTGCCGCACGGCGGCGATCACGAACCAACGGTAGCCGAGCAGCGCGTTGGCGCGGGCCACCTCGCCCTCGGCGAGCGCCCGCCGGATCGCGCTCGACGAGACCGGGTCGGCCTCGGTGCCGAGCGCCACCGGCGCGACGATGCGGCACGACAGGCCGACCTCGGCGCACAGGGCCGCCAGCATCGCCGGCGTGCCCTCGCGCCCGCGCCCGAAATGGAAGTCGTGCCCGACGACGACGCCCGACAGGCCGAGATCGTCGCGCAGCAGCCGATCGACGAAGTCGCGCGCCCCGGTGCTGGCGAGGCCCGCGTCGAACCGGCGCACGATCACCCCGTCGAGCCCGAGCCGCCGGAAGACGATCTCGCGGGCGGCGACGCCGGTGAGGCGGAACATCGGCTTGTCGGGGGCGAAGTAGGCTCGGGGATGCGGCTCGAAGGTGAGGATCGCCGCCGGGACCCCGGTCTCGTCGGCGGCGGCGCGCACCGCCGCGACCAGCGCGCGATGCCCGCGATGGACCCCGTCGAAATTGCCGATCCCGGCGACGGCGCCGCGAAGCGCTGCCGGCACAGGCTCGTCCTCGCGGCAGATCGTGAAGGGCCCGGGAGCCGCCTCGGGAGCCGTCTCGTCGCCTGACGCCATCGGGAGCTTTTGCGGATCGTCCAGTGCGGCGGCCCTCGCCGGAACCGCGGATTGCAGCGCCGCGGACCCTGTCGAAAACCGCCGGGGCGGTCAAGCGAGGGGGGGCCTCCGCAGGACCGTCGAGCCCGCCCGACCCGACATCCGCCCAGCCCGCTTGGTCGCCCGGCCGGAACATGCGACCACCGGCAGCATCCGAGGCGGTGGCGCCTTGCCGATGAAGGGGCCGAGACGCCCGGTGCGCGAGATCCGCTTCGACCCAGGTTTCGACCGAGCCCGGCGATGGCGCGGCCGGTGATGCCGCGCTCGCTGCGGGCGCGGCTGCTCGCGCTCTGGCTGCTGCTGCTCGCCTCCGCCGCGGCCACCGGCTACCTGCTGTTCGCGTTCTACAGCCAGTCGGCCGACGTGCAGGTCGGCCAGGCCGAGGTCGCGGTCGCCCGCGCCTGCCGCGAGATCGTCGACCGCACCGCCTTCGTCGCCGGCGCGATGCCGTCCACGCGCGCGGTCGACGCCGCCCTGCGCGCCGACCTCGCCGATGCGGTGAGCGTGGCGCTCGCCCGCTCGCCCGGCGTCGAGGGCGGGATCTGGACCGCGTCCGAAGGCTCGGTCGCCTACGCCTTCCCGACCTACGAGGGCACCGGGCCGAAGACCGACCTGCCGGCGGCCGAGCGCGACAGCATCGCGCAGATCAATGCCGACGCGCTGCGCACCGAGCGGCCCGTGGCGCTCCGCCGCCCGAGCCGGACGCAGGCCCTGCTGCTCCAGGCCTGCCCCCTGCGCGGCCCGATCGTCGGCGCGACCGCCTGGACCATGGCGCGGATCCAGACCGATCACGGCCCGGCCTACCGCCAGCTGCTCGCCGGCTTCGCCTTCCTCGCGGCGACCGTGCTCGGCTCGGCGCTGTTCCTCGGGCGCTTCCTCTACGGCTTCTCCGGCCACATCGCCCGGCTCAAGGCGCAGCTCGCCGCGCCGCGCTCCGAGCGCGGCGACCTGCCCGACCTCGCGCCGACCGGCGAGCCGGAGCTCGACCGCCTCGTCGACGCGCTAAACGCGGCGAGCGCGCGCCTGCGCGAGGCGCAGGGACGGGCGGTGGCGGCCGAGAAGCTCGCCGCGGTCGGGCGGCTCTCGGCGAGCGTCGCCCACGAGATCCGCAACCCGCTCTCGGCGATGCGCCTCAAGGCCGAGAACGCCCTGGCGAGCGGCGATCCGGCCCGCGCCCGCGGCGCGATCGAGACCGTGCTGGAGCAGGTCGCCCGCATCGACGGGCTGCTCTCGGACCTCCTCGGCCTGACGCAGGCGCGGCCGCCCGTGCGTGCGCCCGCCGACGTCGCCGCCCTGCTCGAGGCCAGCGCCCGCCTGCACGAGGATCTGGCCCGCGAGCAGAGCGTGCGGCTCGCGGTCGAGACCGACGGGCTGCCGGCCGGCGCCCGGGTCTCGATCGATGCCGGCCAGATCGCCCGGGCGCTGGACAACCTCGTGCTCAATGCGCTCCAGCACGTGCCCGAGGGCGGCCTCGTCCGGCTCGCCGCCGCGCGCATCGGCGACGCTCGCGGCGCGCGCCTGCTCCTCACCGTCTCCGATACCGGGCCGGGCGTCCCCGACGCGATCCGGGCCGAGCCGTTCGAGCCCTTCGCCACCGGACGTCCCGACGGCACCGGCCTCGGCCTCGCGATCGTGCGCGAGATCGCCCGCGCGCATGACGGCGAGGTGCGGCTCGTCGAATCGACCGTGGGCGCCACCTTCGAGATCGACCTGCCCTGGCTCTGATGGCGATATGGCTCTGATCCTCATCGTCGACGACGACGCGGCCCTGGCCGAGAGCCTCGCCGAGACCATCGCCGATCTCGGCCACCGGCCCGTGGTGGCGGCCTCGGGCCGCGAGGCCCTGTCGCGGCTGGCGGCCGAGCCGGGGGTCGCCGCGATCCTGCTCGACCTGCGCATGCCGGGCGACCTCGACGGCATGGCGGTGCTCGCCCGCATCCGCGCGCAGGACAGCCCGCCGCCGGTGACCGTGCTGACGGCCTACGCCAATGCCGGCAACACCATCGAGGCGATGCGGCTGGGCGCGCACGACCACCTGACGAAGCCCGTCGGCCGCGCCGACCTCGCGGCGGTGCTGTCCGCGATGCTCGACCGGCCGGCGATCCCCTCGGCCGCGGCCGGCGAGCCGGGCGCCGGCGACGGCCTCGTCGGGTCGAGCGCCGGGATGCGGCGGGTGCAGAAGACCATCGGGCTCGCCGCCGACAGCGATGCGACGATCCTGATCCAGGGCGAGACCGGCACCGGCAAGGAGCTGGTGGCGCGCGCGCTCCACACCTACGCGAAGCGCCGCTCCGGCGCCTTCGTCCCGGTCAACTGCGCCGCGATCCCCCGCGACCTCCTCGAGAGCGAGCTGTTCGGCCATGTCCGCGGGGCGTTCAGCGGCGCGGTGACGGACCGAACCGGCGCGTTCCGCGAGGCGAACGGGGGAACCCTGTTCCTCGACGAGATCGGCGACATGCCGCGCGAGATGCAGGCCAAGATCCTGCGGGTGATCCAGGACAAGGTCGTGGCGCCGGTCGGCGGCCGCCCGGTCGCCGTCGCGGTGCGGGTGGTCGCCGCGACGCACCGCGACCTGCCGGGGATGGTCGCCGCCGGCACGTTCCGCGAGGACCTGTACTACCGCCTCAACGTCGTCCCGATCGCGCTGCCACCCCTGCGCGAGCGCCTCGCCGACATCCTGCCGCTCGCCGAGCATTTCCTGGCCGGCGCCGGGCTCGGGGGGAAGCGGCTGACGGCGGCGGCCGCCGCGCGGCTGCTCGGGCATGCCTGGCCGGGCAACGTCCGCGAGCTGCGCAACGTGATCGAGCGCGCCGGCGTGCTGGTGCGGGGCGACGCGATCGACGCGCCCGACCTCGACCTGCCCGCCGCCGCCCGCAGGGCCGAGCCGGTCGACTGGCTCGCCGGCGACCTGCCCGGCGCCGTGGCGCGGCTCGAGGCGGCGATGATCGCAGCGGCCCTGGAGGCGTCCGGCGGCAACCGCACCGCGGCCGCCCGGCGCCTCGGCATCCAGCGCCAGCTGCTCTACGCCAAGATCGAGCGCTACGGCCTCGGCGCGCCGACCGACGGCGCGCGCCTGTCCGATCTCACGACGGTCGCTGTCGCGAATCCGGACGATCAAGCTTGGCCGTTGCCGAGGCAACCATCTGATCCGTAAGCGTTTTGTCGATGGCACGGACGGTGCCATGGCCTTCCCGTGATCCGATCGGGACAGGGAGGCGTCGTGCGGCATCGGAAGACGGCTCTCCTCCCGGCCATCGCGGCGCTCGCCCTCTCGGCAGCGAGCGCCGCGGCGCAGACGGCGTTCGATCCCGCCGGCCTGCCCGAGACACGCGGAACGGTGCGGCAGTACACGCTGACGCCACGCGGCGACATCGACGGTCTGATCCTCACCGACGGCACCGAGGTGAAGGCGCCGCCCCATCTCAGCGTGCAGCTGGCCTTCGCGGTGCGCCCCGGGGATGCGTCACCATCCACGGACTGAAGGCCCGCGCGCTGCCGCTGGTCGACGGGACGATGATCCGCAACGACGCGACCGGGGCGACGGTGATCGACCTCGGGCCGCCCGGGCGCGACC
>NZ_JAKSXU010000223.1:0-389 GCF_022829325.1 Methylobacterium sp. J-092
GTCTCGTCGCTCATCCTTCGGCAACTTGTTCGGCGCATGCTGAGCTACGCTGCATAGGCGGCCAGCTGATCGCCCCCAATCCGCTGCGGCGGCCCTGCTGTGGGGTGGGAAATCAGGGCGGGCGTAGCGGATGGGGGGCAATCAGCTGGCCGCCGAAGCAGCGTAGCTCAGCATGCGCCGAACAAGTTGCCGAAGGATGAGCGACGAGACGACGGCTCTGGTCCTCGCGCTCGCGACCGAGAACACGAAGTTGCGCGCGGCGCTCGCCGAGGCTCAGGAACTCTTAATCGAGACCGCCGTCGATGCCGGCGAGATGCATGCCCGTGTGGAGGAGTTGCAGGCTGAGTTGGTCGTGGCCCGCGCAGACCGCGATGCCTGGATGATCTGCG
>NZ_JAKSXU010000224.1:0-8840 GCF_022829325.1 Methylobacterium sp. J-092
ATCCACCGACGACGCCTTCGTCGACGCGCGCCAGTTCTCGATCGCGCCGAAGGTGTCCGGCTACGTCGTCGCGCTCTCGGTCACCGACAACCAGCACGTCGACACCGGCGCGACCCTGTTCCAGATCGACCGGCGCGATTATCAGGTCGCCCTCGAGCAGGCCCAAGCGCAGATCGCCTCGGCCAAGGCGTCGATCCAGAACGTCGACGCGCAGGTCGAGGCGCAGAAGGCGCAGATCGACGTCGCCAAGGCGCAGGTGACGCAGAACCAGGCGGCGCTCGACTTCGCGAAGGCGGATGCCGCCCGCTACAAGGATCTCGCCAGCCGCGGCGCTGGCACCGTGCAGCAATCGCAGTCCTCGACCTCGACCCTCGAGCAGCGCCAGGCCGCGCTGACGAGCGCGAACGCCAGCGTGGTGCAGGCGCAGAAGCAGATCGGCTCGCTCCAGGCGCAGCGGGTATCGGCCGAGGCCAGCCTCGCCAACGCCGAGGCGCAGGCGGCGCAGGCCGTGCTCAACCTCGGCTACACGACGGTGACGGCGGCGCAGCCGGGCCGGGTCGTGCAGCTCACCGGCGCGGTCGGGCAGTACGCCCAGGCCGGCCAATCGCTGGCGATGTTCGTGCCCGACGAGAAGTGGGTCGTCGCCAACTACAAGGAGACGCAGATCACCGACATGCGCCCGGGCCAGTCGGTGAGGATCGAGATCGACGCCTATCCCGACCGCAAGATCACCGGGAAGGTCGCCTCGGTGCAGCCCGGCTCGGGCACCGCCTTCAGCCTGCTGCCGGCGCAGAACGCCACCGGCAACTACGTGAAGGTGGTGCAGCGCGTGCCGGTGAAGATCGTCGTCGACGAGTGGCCGCAGGACGTGTCGATCGGCCCCGGCATGTCGATCGTGCCGACGGTGCGGGTGCGATGAGCGCCGGGGCCGCCGCGGCGGGCGGCGGTTCGCGCAAGGCCGGCGGCAAGGATGCGGGAAAGGCGAAGGCGACGTCCGGCGGCCTGCCGCGCACCGCGGGCGGCCACAGCCCGTGGGCGGTGGCGCTCGTCGTCGCGCTCGCGACCTTCATGGAGGTGCTCGACACCACCATCGCCAACGTCGCGCTCCGCTATATCTCGGGCGGGCTTGCGGTCGGGCCGGACGAGGCGGCGTGGGTGGTCACGAGCTACCTCGTCGCCAACGCGATCGCGCTCACCGCATCGAGCTTCCTGGCCAAGCGCTACGGCCGCAAGGCGTTCTTCATCGCCAGCGTTGCGCTGTTCACTGTCGCCTCGATCGCCTGCGGCTTCGCCTGGGACCTGAACTCGCTGCTGGTGTTCCGCGTGATCCAGGGGCTCGGCGGCGGCGGCATGGCGCCCCTGGCGCAGTCGATCCTCGCCGACTCGTTCCCCCCCGCCAAGCGGGGCCAAGCCTTCGCGCTCTACGGGCTCGCGATCGTCGTCGCGCCGGTCGTCGGCCCGACGCTCGGCGGCTGGCTGTCCGACAACGTCTCCTGGCACTGGTGCTTCCTGATCAACGGCCCCGTCGGCGTGATCGCGCTGGCGCTGATGTGGTGGCTCCTGGAAGATTCCGAAGCCGCGGTGAAGGAGCGCAAGGCGCTGCGGAAGAAGGGCATCCGGTTCGACGTCGTCGGCTTCCTCCTGGTGGCGACCTTCCTCGGCTCGCTCGAGGTCTGCCTCGACGAGGGCCAGCGCAAGGACTGGTTCGGCTCGCCGCTGATCCAGGTCTTCGGTGTTCTCGCCGTGGTGTCGTTCGTCGCGATGATCCCGTGGCTTCTGAGGGCGAAGAACCCGGCCGTCGACCTGCGCCTTCTCGGCAAGCGCCAGTTCGGCTCCTGCTTCCTGGTCATGCTCGCCACCGGCGCGATCCTGATCGCGACGACGCAGTTCATCCCGCAGATCACGCAGGACTATTACGGCTACACCGCCACCATCTCGGGGCTCGTGCTGGCGCCCGGCGGCCTCGTCACCGTGGCGATGATGCTGGTGATCGGGCAGGTGTCAGGCTACTTCCAGCCGAAATGGCTGATCGCCACCGGCGCGACGATCGTGGCGCTGGCGATGTACGACCTGACCCGGATCTACGGCGATTCCACGTTCTGGTTCTTCGCCTGGTCGCGGATCTACATCGGCATCGGCCTGCCGATGATCTTCATCTCGATCACCGCCGCCTCGTACGAGGGCATCGAGAAGTCGCAGACCGACCAGGCCTCGGCCTTGATCAACGTCGCCCGCAACGTCGGCGGGTCGATGGGCGTGTCGCTGGCGCAGAACATCCTGGCCTATCGCAGCCAGTTCCATCAGAGCCGGCTGTCGGAGAGCGTCACCACCACGAGCCCGGCCTACCAGGAGACCATGCGGCAGGCGACGCAGTACTTCACGGTGCACGGCACTCCCGGCGTCGACGCGCAGGGGCAGGCCACCGCCTGGATCGGGCAGCAGCTCGCGACGCAGACGGCGTTCTTCGCCTACATCGACGTGTTCTGGGCGCTTTGCCTCGTCTCGGCCTCGGCGGTGCCGCTGGCGATGATCCTCAAGCGGGTCGAGCGCGGCGGCGACGCGCCGGCGGGGCATTGAGGGAACGCCCTCCGAGATCCAGTGCGGCCGCGGATCGATGCGCCGGCGACGTTCGTCCGGTTCGACAGTTCGCGGGATAACGCTTACCGGCTGCAACCAGAAGAAATCATCTCGGCCCTGCGCGCCGAGCGGGAGGAAGCCGGCGTGCCGCGTTCATTGAGGACGACATCGACCGTTGCCGCCGTGGCGCTCCTTGCGCTCGCCCTGCCGGCGCGGGCCGCCGAGCCCGCCGGCGAGTGGCGGACCTTCGGGCACGACCATTCCAACCGGAATTTCTCCGATCTCTCGGCGATCGACCGGAGCAACGTCGGGCGGCTCCGGCCGGCCTGGATGTTCCAGACCGGGGTGACCGGCTACTTCCAGGCCCAGCCGGTGATGGTCGACGGCGCGCTCTACCTCTCGACCACGCAGAACAACGTCGCGGCGCTCGACGCGAAGTCCGGCCGGGTGCTGTGGACCTACACCCACAAGCCGCGCACCGAGAAGATCTTCGGGCCGCCCTCGAACCGCGGCGTCGCCGTCTCCGGCGGCCTCGTGTTCCAGGCGACGATGGACGGGCGGGTGATCGCGCTCGACGCCAAGTCAGGAAAGGTCGTGTGGGACCACGAGGCGGTGCGCCCGGAGGAAGGCGAGTCCGAGACCGCATCGGGGCTGACGGCGCAGCTCGGCGGCAAGCCGGTGCAGGGCTCGAGCCGCCTCGGCTTCAAGATGCCGCCGCTCGTCGCCGACGGTCTCGTCATCGTCGGGGTGAGCGGCGCCGGCTACGGGCTCCATGTCGAGGACGAGAAGGGCGGCCTCGACGGCGGCTCGGTCGTCGGGATCGAGGGCGGCTACGGGCGCCGCGGGTGGCTCGCCGCCTACGACGCGAAGACCGGCGAAGAGCGCTGGCGCTGGTACGTCACCAAGGCCGACGGCTGGGAGGGCGGATACGTCGAGACCACCGCCGACGGCGTCCCGCTGCATCGCGACGTCGCCGCCGAGAAGGCGGCAGCGCCGGCCAACCGAGAGGCATGGCGGGTCGGCGGCGGATCGCTCTGGATGACCCCGGCCTTCGACCCGGATCTCGGCCTGATCTACCTCGGCACCGGCAACCCGGCGCCGCAGAATTTCGGGCTCTCGCGGCCGGGCGACAACCTCTACACGATGAGCCTCGTGGCGCTCGACGCGAAAACCGGCGCGCTGCGCTGGTACTATCAGCAGGTGCCGCACGACGAGTGGGGCTACGACGTAGCGAGCCCGCCGTTCCTGCTCGACCTGAACGGGAAGGACGGCCCGGTGAAGGCGGTCGCCTCCGCCAGCAAGACCGGCTGGATCTACGTCCACGACCGCGCCACGGGCCGGCTGCTCGAGCGCTCGGCCCCGCTGATTGCGCAGAAGAACTTGTTCGCCCCCCCGACGGCGGAAGGCACCGTGGTCGCGCCGGGCCCCCTCGGCGCCGTGTCCTGGCCGCCGACGGCCTACGATGCCGCAAGCGGTCTCGCCTTCGCACAGGTCCGGCACGGGGCGACCACCTACACCGTCAAGACCGTGCCCGGCGGCCCCGGACGGCCGGAGATCCGCTACACCGAGACCGGCGAGGCGAAGGGCGAGCCGAGCTTCAGCACGCTCACGGCGGTCGACCTCGCCAAGGGCGGCACCATCGCGTGGTCGGTGAGGTCCGAGAGCCGGCTCGCCGGCGGCACGCTGGCGACGGCGGGCGGCCTGGTCTTCTCCGGCGAGGAGGACGGCCATCTCGACGCGCACGATGCCGGCACCGGCGAGATCCTGTGGCGGTTCCAGTGCGGCGCCGGCATCAGCGGCCCGGCGATCACCTACAGCCTCGACGGGAAGCAGTACGTCGCGGTGGCGGCTGGCGGCTCGTCCTTCACTAAGGCTTCCGGCTTCGGCACCGGCGACGCGCTGGTGGTGTTCGCGCTGCCGGACTGAGCGTGATCGCTCAGCCCTTCGGCCGCGCCTGCAGGATCGCCGCGCGGACGAACGGGCGCTTCAGCGCGATGCCGACATCCTCGCGCTCCATGAAGACCCGTGCGCCCTGGTGGTTGCGCACCGCCTTCATCAGGTTCAGCCGATAGCCCTGCCGGAACACGAAGATCGGCGGCAGCGGGTCGGCGAGGTAGGCGGCCACCGCGGCGTCGACCTCCTCCTCGGCGATGTGGTGGGCGTTGCAGAGGTCGCCGACGGTCTGGAAATCGATCATCCCATCGACATAGGGCGTCGCGCCCCGCCTGTCCCGGGCCGCGACCGCCGCCGTCGCGTTCGGGTCAGGCGACCGGGCGGTAGGCGGTGCGCAGGCGCAGGCCGAACACCGCGAGCATGGTCATGCCGCACAGGACGGTGTTGGCGTTAAGCAGCACGTTCTCGAACGAGGCCGAGATCACCGCCAGCATCCAGATGCGCAGGAAGAACAGCGTCTGAGCGTCGAGCGGCCGCCCGGCGCTGGCCCGCTGCAGGTCGCGGATCGGGGCCACGACGAGAGCGTTCAGGAGCAGCAGCGCGCCGGGCAAGCCCATGATCAGTGCGGCGTCGAGGAAGGAGTTGTGCGCCTGCGTCGCGGTCTGCACCCAGTCCGAGCCCGGGTCGGCGCCGCCGCCGTAGACGGTGCGGTCGGTCAGCCAGAAGGCGCCGTAGCCCCAGCCGCGGATCGGGTGCACGACGACGTGCTCGATCGCGAAAGCCCAGATCTCGTTGCGCGCGGTGAAGGTCGCGTCGGGAATGATCGCGTCCAGCACCGTTCGGATCGGCGGCAGCAGCACCGAACCGATGGTCGCGACGATGAGCAGCGCCACCGGGCCGACCAGCAGCAGCCCGCGCATCGTCCGCCCGCGCAGACGGCTGCACAGGACCGAGACCAGCAGGACGAGGGGCAGCACGGCCAGCGGCGTCTTCGAGCCGGCGAAGATCATGAAGACCAGCGCCCCCGCCGTGATGGTCCAGCCCAGGCCCCGGTGCAGCACGGCGGCGACGTAGAGGCCGCAGACCGCGATCATCGACATCGCCGAGCCGGCCTCGTTCTTGTGGGTGAAGATCCCGCGCCACAGGCCGATGTGGTTGTACTCGCCGGTGACGTCGAAGGCCGAGTGGATGGTGAGGTTGGGGACGAGCGCGACGCCGAGATAGCTCGCGGCCAGCACGATGCCGGCGGCGAGCGCCAGCGCGGTGGCGAATTGGCGCCCGTTGCGCGCGACCACGAGAACGCCAGCGGCGAGCAGCGCGACGATGCCGAACAGCACGATCCGGCGGATCGACAGCATCGGGTCGGTGGAGAGGAGGGTGGTGATGCCGAGCCAGCCGCCGAGCAGCAGCAGCGGCCAGGAGGCGAGGGGGCGCAGCCTGGCGAAGCCGAGCCGCCCGAGCACCATCAGCATCGCCGTGCCGAGGATGACGAACAGCGCCTGGGTGAAGAGGCTGCCGGTTTCCGGGTCGCTCAGGAGGCTGCGATTGGCGAGGTCGCTGAACCAGAGATGGTTCCAGAGCAGGACCAGCACGACGGTGACGAACGGCAGGCGGACGGCGTCCGGGATGTCGCGTCCCGGCAGCGATCGCGACCGCCTGACGGCCGCCTCAGCCCTGATGCCGTGCGCCGCTGACACGAACCCGCCCTCACCGGCCATCCGCGGTCTGGAACCGCGCACCATCATAGTCCGGACGGAACACGCCGTCGCCCCGAACCTGCCCGCGGTCTCGTCCGATCGCGGGTAACCTTAACGGAGCGATCAGCGCCGCCCGATCGTCATCGATTGCCGGCTCGTCGCCTGCGTCCGGAGGAAGGCCGCCATCTCGGCGAGCTCCGGCGCCTTCGACCGGAAGGTGACGGAGAGCGCGAGCAGGGTGTCGGCGTGGTCGAGCCCGAGATAGATCCGCTCCTGCACCGGCACGCGGGCGTTGCGCAGCGTCTCGGCGAGGCTCTGGGTGTTGCGCGGGCGGACGATCGTGTCGTCGGCGCCGGTCGCGAGGAAGGCCGGCGGCGCGCTCGGGCCGGCGAAGGTCACCGGCTGAGTCGCGCGCAGGTCCGGCGCCTGGCCGAACACCTTGCGCGAGGTGTCCTGGTCGAAGGGCAGGAAGTCGTAGGGGCCGGACAGGCCGGCGACCGCACGGATCACCTTCGGGTCGACCCCGGCCGCCTTGAGGTAGCGGGTGTCGAGGCCGAGCATCACCGCGTTGTAGGCACCGGCCGAGTGCCCGGCGAGCACGATGCGGCGCGGGTCGCCGCCATAGGTTGCGATGTTGTCGCGGACCCAGGCGACGGCGGCTGCGCCGTCCTCGAGGAAGCCGGGGAAGGGCGCCTCGGGATAGAGCCGGTAGTCCGGCAGCACGGTGACGAAGCCCTGCGCGGCGAGCGCCTGTCCGACGAAGGCATAATCCGCCTTCGAGCCGTTCTGCCAGGAGCCGCCGTAGAAGAACACCAGCACCGGCGCGTTCTCAGGCGCGTTCACGGGCGCGTAGACGTCGAGGCGACGCCGTGGGCCCTCGCCGAACGGCTCGTCCCGCAGCACCTGCCGGCCGCCGGAATCCCGCGGGCCGATCGCATCGAACAGGGCGAGCGGCGAGCAGGCGGCGATGCCGATTGCGGCGAGCGCGAGGCATGCCAGGCTGGCGAGAGCCGTGAGGATTCGTGTCATTCGATGTCCGATTGGGCCGCAAAGGCCAGATGCATGCGGCTCTGGGCGGATTCATGACCGGATCGCGCCGAACTCCGTCGACGCGTCAGGTGCGCAGCACGATGCAGGCGCCGCCGACGCTGCGGATCCGGCCGCACAGCCCGTCGGCCGCCTGCCGGCTCTCGGCCGGGATGCGGATGCGGTAGAACGCGCGGGTGCCGCGATTGCGCAGGCGCGTGCCGATGATCATCGGGCGGACCTCGCCGACCACCTTGGCGTAGGTGGCGCGCGCCCGGGAGAAGGTCGCCAGCGCCAGCGACTTCGAGAAGTTGCCGGCGAGCTGGATGCCCCATGGCGCGGCCGGCCCTTCGTTGGCGCCGATGGCGAAGCGGTCGCCGCGCGACGGGATGCGCAAGGCGGCCGTGACCTGAAGGCAGGTCTGCGCCGGCTCGGGTGCGGTCTCGGCCTTCGCCGACTCGGGCACCCGGGCGTCCGCGGGCTTCGTCCCGCCGGGTTTGGCCTCGCCCGGCTTGGTCTCGGCGCTCTTGGCCTCAGCGCTCTTGGCGTCAGCGCTTTTGGCCTCGCCCCCTTCCGGCGGCCCCATCTCGATCCGGGATGCGCCGCCGCGCCAGTCCTCGGCGGGCGCGCCGGTGATCGCGAGCACGTAGGCGCGGGTCTCGGCGGGTAGGCCGCCGCTGCCGGCAAGCCAGCTCGTCACCCGGCCCGGGCCGCCGTTGTAGGCGGCCGCCGCCAGGCCGAGATTGCCGAACTGCCGCTTCAGGTCGGCCAGCAGGTGGGCGGCATGCGGGATCGCCTGCTCGGGGTCGAACGGATCGGCCAGCCCGCGCTCGCGCGCCGTGCCGGGCATGAACTGGGCGACGCCCTGCGCCCCGACCGGGCTGACCACGCCGACGCGGAACGCGCTCTCGCGCCAGATCAATCGCGTCAGGAACGGCACCGGCAGCCCGCGCGCCCGCGCCGATCCCTCGATCAGCCGGCACAACGCCTGCTCGACGGTCTCGGTGGCGCCGTCCGACGGGACGGCGTGTGCGGGCGTGGCGAGGAGGAGGGTGGTCGCCAGGAGGGCGAAGGCGGCGCGATGCCGAGGGGATTTGAGCAACCCTCCGGCGATGCGAACCCATGCGTTGCACCAGGCATAATCAAGAATGCTGGTGTGATACCGATCCGAACACGCGCGTTTCCCTCTCCCCTCTGCGGGGGAGGGTGGGCCTCGCGTCAGCGAGGGTCGGGAGAGGGGAGCGACAGTGCCGGATGCGGCGCTCCCCTCTCCCGACCCGCTGCGCGGGCCACCCTCCCCCGCAGAGGGGGGAGGGAAGGGTGCTGAACGAGGGGCTATCTGCAAACACCTCACGCCACGAATGGGAACGGTCATGCCTCGCGATCGTGGCGTGAGGTGTCTGCAGATAGCCCCTCGTTCAGCACCCTTCCCTCCCCCCTCTGCGGGGGAGGGTGGCCCGCGCAGCGGTTCGGGAGAGGGGAGCGCCGCATCCGGCACTGTCGCTCCCCTCTCCCGACCCTCGCTGACGCTAGGCCCCCCCTCCCCCGCCGAGGGGAGAGGGAAACGCGCGTGTTCGGATCGGTATCACACCAGCATTCTTGATGATGCCTGGGGCAACGCATGGGTTCGCATAGTCGGTGGGTTGC
>NZ_JAKSXU010000225.1:0-1197 GCF_022829325.1 Methylobacterium sp. J-092
ACCATGGCCAAAGAGAAGTTTGCCCGCACGAAGCCGCACTGCAACATCGGCACGATCGGTCACGTTGACCACGGCAAGACGTCGCTGACGGCGGCGATCACGAAGGTCCTGGCGGAGTCCGGCGGGGCGACGTTCACGGCCTACGACCAGATCGACAAGGCTCCGGAGGAGAAGGCGCGCGGGATCACGATCTCGACGGCGCACGTGGAGTACGAGACGACGAACCGGCACTACGCGCACGTCGACTGCCCCGGCCACGCCGACTACGTGAAGAACATGATCACGGGCGCGGCGCAGATGGACGGCGCGATCCTGGTGGTGTCGGCGGCCGACGGCCCGATGCCGCAGACCCGCGAGCACATCCTGCTGGCGCGCCAGGTCGGCGTTCCGGCGCTGGTGGTGTTCCTCAACAAGGTCGACCTCGTCGACGACGCCGAGCTGCTCGAGCTCGTCGAGATGGAGGTGCGCGAGCTTCTGTCGAAGTACGACTTCCCCGGCGACGACATCCCGATCACCAAGGGCTCGGCCAAGGTGGCGCTCGACAACGGCGACAAGGCGGTCGGGCACGACGCGGTGCTGGCGCTGATGAAGACGGTGGACGACTACATCCCGCAGCCGGAGCGTCCGATCGACATGCCGTTCCTGATGCCGATCGAGGACGTGTTCTCGATCTCGGGCCGCGGCACGGTGGTGACGGGCCGGGTCGAGCGCGGCATCGTCAAGGTCGGCGAGACGGTGGAGATCGTCGGCATCCGCGACACCCAGACCACGACGGTCACGGGCGTCGAGATGTTCCGCAAGCTGCTCGACCAGGGCCAGGCGGGCGACAACGTCGGCGTGCTGCTGCGCGGCACCAAGCGCGAGGACGTCGAGCGCGGCCAGGTCGTGTGCAAGCCGGGCTCGGTCAAGCCGCACACCAAGTTCAAGGCCGAGGCCTACATCCTGACCAAGGAGGAGGGCGGGCGCCACACGCCGTTCTTCACCAACTACCGGCCGCAGTTCTACTTCCGCACCACCGACGTGACCGGCGTGTGCGTGCTGCCCGAGGGCACCGAGATGGTGATGCCGGGCGACAACGTGACCATGGACGTCACGCTGATCGTGCCGGTGGCCATGGAGGAGAAGCTGCGCTTCGCCATCCGCGAGGGCGGCCGAACCGTCGGCGCCGGCGTCGTCGCCGCCATCAACGCGTAGTCG
>NZ_JAKSXU010000001.1:0-545 GCF_022829325.1 Methylobacterium sp. J-092
AAGGAAGACGGATACAAGTTCGCGCGCGAGCAGCACCTGATCCTGGTGCCCAAGGTCGAAGCCGCCGCCAAGGCGATGGACGCCTACGGCACTGCGCTATTCGAACGCGAACTCGCTCGGGACGACCGGCGTGCAGCGGCCATGCCACAGGATGCGCCGGCACGCCGACTGCTCACGACCAGCCTCGCCCTCCGGCGTGCGGTGCAGCGCTTCGAAGCCCTCGGACCGAAAGCGGACGTGGGCCCGTTCTTGGCCGCACTCGGCGAGGTTTCGAACGCCAACCGTCAGCTTGGGACGACGTTCGACGCTATGAGCCCGAAGGCGAACTCGTCATGTACGGGCTACACCGACACGGTGGCGAGCGTGATCGGCCACGGCCGGGATGTGGCCCGGGATATCAAAACGAAGGGCGATCCGAGCCAGCCGGCGCAGCTGTTCAACGACACCTACAACCGCTCGGTGCGCGATTTCGAGTCCTGCCAGCGGTACGAAAGCCGTGCTCGGCCGAGCTGAGGGCTTGCCCGAACCGCACGGGACGTCCCCGT
>NZ_JAKSXU010000002.1:0-381 GCF_022829325.1 Methylobacterium sp. J-092
CCGACCGCGACCGGCTCGCCGATGAGGTGGCGCGGCTGCGCGGGGCTCTTGAGAGATCCGCCGATACGTTGAACGCCTGCGAGGGCGTCATGCGAAACGCGGGCGATATTGCCGCCGCGATGGAGGCATCCGTCGAAGAAGCGCTCGCCCGCCGCGCTCTCACCGCCACAGGAGGACCGACCGATGACGCCGCGTGATCATATTCTTGAAATACTCGACTTGTCGCAGCCGATACAAACGCGAGATGGCCGGGCCGCGCGCTTGATCAGTACGAATGAAACGCATCAAAGCGGCGGCTATATCTACCCGCTGCGCGCAGAGGTCGAACACCCGAATAAACCCGATCGCTGGAAAAGCTGGTTCTACATGCGGGACGGTTGC
>NZ_JAKSXU010000024.1:0-21719 GCF_022829325.1 Methylobacterium sp. J-092
GCCTTCCGCATGCGAAACCGCGACCTCGTCTACGTCTCCAACGCCCCCTTCACCGAAGTCTCCAAGGTCGTCAGCGTCTTCTCCACCGTCGCAGGCCCCGTCGCATCCGCAGCCTCCGTCTACGCCTACTCACGGTAGGCGTTTTCCCCGCCCGACGCGGTGCCTCCGTCCGCGATGCGTCGCCGGCCGACTTGCCCGATCGCGGGTTTTCCCGGAAACAGGCGGCCGTCCGGGACGCGGCTCGGTGTTTGGTCCGCTGCCGTGCCGGAGGTGCGTCGATGCCGAGAAGGGGCCTGATGACGATCGGACGCGCTTCCCGGTTCGACCCGACCCTGGCCCAGTCCCGCATCCGCAGCCTCCGTGCCGGCCTCGCGCTGGCGGTGCTGAGCGTGTTTCCCGCCTGCGCTGACGTGGTGGTCGGCGTCGCGGTCCCGCGCTCGGGCGCCTACGTCTCGGTCGGCGAGCAGGTGCTGCGCGGCGTCGAGGCGGCGGCCCGTGACGCCAACGCGAAGGGCGGCCTCGACGGGCAGCCCATCCGCCTGGACGTGCAGGACGACGCCTGCGATTCCAACACCGCCACGGCGGTCGCCAACCACTTCGTGCGGTCCGACGTGGGCCTCGTCGTCGGGCACGTGTGCTCGAACGCGTCGCTTGCGGCCTCGGAAATCTACAGCCAGAACGGCGTCGCGATGATCACCGCAGCCTCGGTCTCGGCGAGGCTGACCGATCGCGGTCTGCCGACGATCTTCCGCGTCTGCGGCCGCGACGACGACCAGGCGCGCCTCTCGGCGATCGTGCTGGCCGAGCGCTTCCGCGACCGCAAGATCGCCTTGCTCCAGGACCTGACGCCGGCCGCGCGCGCGCTCGCCACGGCGACCAAGGACAACCTCAACCGCATCGGCATCAACGAGGCGCTACTCTCCGCCTTCTCGCCGAGCGATGCCGACGACGCGGCCTTGGCCGACCGGCTGAAGGCGGCCGGCATCGAGGTCGCCTATTACGGCGGCGACGCCGCCGAGATGGGCCGGCTCGTGCGGATCTCGGCCGAGCGCGGCTTCCGGCCGCAATGGTTCGGCACCTCGGCGATCGCGACGCCGGATTTCGCCAAGATCGCCGGCGGGGCGAGCAACGGCGTGCTGATGACCTTCTATCTCGACCCGAGCCGCCAGCCGGCGGCGGCCGAGGTGGTGAAGGCGTTCAAGGCCGAGGGCGGCGACCCGACGGGCTCGACGATCTACGGCTATGCCGCGCTGCAGGCGCTGGTCGCGGCGGCCAACTTCGCCCACACGCAGGACCCCAGGCGCATCGCCGCGACGCTGCACGCCGAGCGCTTCGACCTCGTGCTCGGGACCGTCGGCTTCGACGGAAAGGGCGACGTCACCGCCCAGGGCTACGTGCTCTACGTCTGGAAGGACGGCGTCTTCACCCCCGCGCCGAAGTAGCCCGTCCGCTCAGGCGGCCTCGGCGGCGTCGACCTCGGGCCCGCGGCCGAGGCCGCGCAGCAATTCGGCGAGGTGCGGGCGCACGCCGAGCTGAAGCTTGTGCAGGCGCCGCACCGCCGCGTCGAGCGTGCCCCGGCGGTCGAGCATCGCGTCCGCGAAGCCGATCATCCGCGCATTCGGCCAGGCCGGCTCGCGGATCGCGTGCAGGCGCCGGACCAGGACCTCGGCGTCGGTGTCCGGCTCGGCGTCGCTCATCAGGATCAGCAGCGCCGCGGTCGAGCGCGACAGGCCGTAATGGCAGTGGACGAGGAGATGCGCGGCAGGTCCCGCCTCGCGGTCGCGCCCGAAGGCCAGGATCGCGGCGACGTGCTCGGGCTCCGGCGGGACGAGCCCCTCGCCCGGTCCGAGGCAGTCGTGGAAGTGCAGCGTCGTGCGCCGATGGGAGCCGTAGGCGGCGAAGTCCGCCGGCTCCGGCGTGCCCGGATCCAGCAGCGACAGCACGCGGTCGACGCCGCGGTCGCCGTGGCGCGCGAGCTCTTCCAGTCCGCAGACGGTGTGGAGGGTGATGGAGGCGGGTGTCACGACGGCGGGGCCTAGCACGGCACGTCGACGGTTTCGAGACCCGCACCGGACGTGCTAGGGGCCGCGGGATCGCAGCCGATGCCGAGGGAGGTGCCATGACGACCGTGAAGCGACGTGCGCTCCTCACCGCTGGGCTCGGAGCCGCCCTCGCCTCCCCCGCTCTTGCTTCCCCAGCTCTTGCCGCCGCCCCGGCCCAGGGCGGTCCCGAGGTCCGTTGGCGGCTCGCCTCGGCCTTCCCGAAGAACCTCGACATCCTGTTCGGCGCGTCGGAGACGCTCGCCCGCATCGTCGGCGAGGCGACCGACGGCCGCTTCGCGATCCAGGTGACGGGTCCCGGCGAGCCGGTGCCGGCCGACGGGCTTCTCGATGCGGTCGCGGCCGGAACCGTCGAGATGGGTCACGGGCCGGCCACTGTCGCGGCCGGCAAGGATCCGACGCTTGCGCTCGCGACCGCGCTGCCCTTCGGCCTCAACGCCCGCGGCCAGAACGCGTGGTGGCTCGCCGGCGGCGCCAACGACCTGTTCGCCGACCTGCTCGCGAAGAACGGCCTGGCGAGCCTGCCGGGGGGCAACACCGGCGCCCAGATGGGCGGCTGGTTCCGGCGCGAGATCAAGACGGTCGCCGACATCCAGGGCCTGAAGATCCGCATCGGCGGCCTCGGGGCGCAGGTCCTGGCCAAGCTCGGTGCCGTGCCGCAGGCGGTCCCGGGGCCGGAGATCGCGGCCGCGCTCGAGGCCAAGCGCCTCGACGCCGCCGAGTGGATCGGCCCCTACGACGACGAGCGCCTCGGCCTGCAGAAGGCCGCGCCGATCTACCATTATCCCGGATTCTGGGAGGGCGGCGCCATGCTGCACTTCTGGCTCAATGCCGAGACGTGGAAGGCGCTGCCCAAGCCCTACCGGGCGATCCTCCAGGCGGCCTCGGCCGAGGTCGCCGCGGACGTCCAGGCCAAGTACGACGCCCGCAACCCGGGTGCGCTCCGCCGGCTGGTGGCGACCGGGGCGCAGCTCCGCCCGTTCCCGCAGGACGTGATGGAGGCGGCGCTGAAGGCCGCCAACGACGTCTACGCCGAGATCGCGGGCAAGAACCCGGACTTCCGCCGCATCTACGAAGCGATGAAGACCTTCCGCAACGAGGAATATCTCTGGTTTCAGGTGGCGGAGTATACCTACGACAATTTCATGATACGAGCGCGGGCGCGCGGATAAGCGCGGTGCCGCAGTTTCGGTTTTCGTGGCAAGATCGCGATCCTCGGAGGTTTGCCCGCGGCTGCAAGTCCCAAGCCGTCGCGGGATCGCGCCGAAACTGTCGCGGAACAGCGTTCGATGATGCCCGATGACGATCTCGTTCCCGAGACCTTCGACGACGTGCCGGAGCGCTCCGGGCGTTGCCTGATCGTCGGCGTCGGGGCCTCCGCCGGCGGGATCGAGGCGCTGGAGGGCTTCTTCCGCGGCATGCCGAGCCTGCCGGGGCTCGGGATCGTCATCGTGACGCATCTGAGCCCGTGGCGCGAGAGCGTCCTCCACGAGATCGTCTCGCGGTTCACGGACCTGCCGGTCGAGGTGGCCACCGACGGCCACGCGGTTGCGGAGAACCACGTCTACGTCCTGCCGGCCGATGCCGTCGTCGGCATCCGCAACGGGATCCTCGTCGTGCAGCGCCAGGGCGCCGACCAGCGCGAGCGGCACCCGGTCGACATCTTTCTCAGCGCCCTGGCGGCCGACCAGGGCGAGCATTCCGGCGGCGTCATCCTGTCGGGGGGCGATTCGGACGGGACGCTCGGCATCAAGGCGATCAAGGAGCATGGCGGCATCACGCTGGCCCAGGTCGCCAACGGCGACGGGCCGCAGCACCCGGAGATGCCCTCCAGCGCGATCGCGACCGGGTACGTCGATTTCGGCGTTCCCTCCCACGAGATGGGCGACAAGCTCGTCGCCTACCGCCGAAGCCTGTCGATGACCGATGCGATCCTGACCGGCGGCGGTCCCGACGAGGCCGGCCGGTCTCCCGACGAGCTGCGCGGCGAGATCTACGCGATCCTGCGCGCCCAGGTCGGGCACGAGTTCGGCGGCTACAAGACCAAGACCTTCCTGCGCCGGGTCCAGCGCCGGATGCAGATCCTCCAGGTCGAGGCCGTCGCCGCCTACGTCGAGCGGCTCCGCCGGGATCCGGCCGAGGTCTCGGCCCTGTTCCGCGACCTCCTGATCAACGTGACCACGTTCTTCCGCGACGCCGACGCCTTCGCCGTCCTGAGCGAGCGCGTCATCCCGAAGCTCTTCGAGGGCCGCGGCGCCGACCAGACCGTCCGGGTCTGGGTGCCGGGCTGCGCCACCGGCGAGGAGGTGTTCTCGCTCGCGATCCTGATGCTGGAGCACATGGAGACGCTGAGCGCGGTCTGCCGCGTGCAGATCTTCGCCACCGACATCGACGAGCACGCCCTCGGCGTCGCGCGGACCGGCCGCTATCCGGAGCAGCTGCTCGACGGCGTCTCGCCCGAGCGCCGCCGCCGCTTCTTCGTGCGGGACGGGGCGAGCTTCGTGCTGACCAAGCCGGTGCGCGACCTGTGCATCTTCTCGCCCCACAGCGTCATCCGCGACCCGCCGTTCTCGCGGCTCGACATGGTCTCGTGCCGGAACCTGCTGATCTATTTCGGGCTCAGCATCCAGAACCAGGTGCTGCCGACCTTCCACTACGCGCTGAAGCCCGGCGGCTTCCTCTTCCTCGGCATGTCGGAGAACCTGAGCCAGTTCGCCGACCTGTTCGCGCCGATCGACAAGAAGCACCGCATCTTCCGCAGCCGCGCCGACCACGCGACGGAGCCGCGCGTTCCGCTCGCCCTCAGCGGATTGCGCGCGATGTCCCAGATCGGAGATCTGCGGCCGCGTCAGTCGGGCAGCAGCAGCCTGGCGCTTCGCCATTCGGTCGAGGTGCAGGTTCTCGAGCGGTTCTCGCCGCCCCACGTCGCCGTCAACCGCCAGGGCGACGTGGTCTACTACTCGAACCGGACCGGCAAGTACCTCGAGGCGGCGCCGGGCCTTCCCACCCGCCAGCTCCTGACGATGGCGCGCAAGGGCCTCAGGCTCGAGCTCCGGGCGGCATTCCGCGAGGCGGTCGACACCAACGCCCAGGCGGTGCGCGGGGGGCTCGTCGTGGAGGGCGACGACGGCCGCGTGCAGATCGTCACCGTGACCATCGAGCCCCTTGTGGCGCAGCGCTCCGAGGAACCGCTGTTCCTGGTGCTGTTCAGCGACGAGGGGCCGTCGATCAGCCGCGAGGCGGCGCAGAAGCGCTCGGTCTCGGCCCAGGACGAGGTCGCGCTCCAGCTCGAGCGCGAGCTGCGCGAGACCCGCGAGCGCCTGCAATCGCTGATCGAGGAGTACGAGACCGCGCTGGAGGAGCTGAAATCCTCCAACGAGGAGCTGGTCTCGGTCAACGAGGAGCTGCAATCGACCAACGAGGAGCTGGAGGCCTCGAAGGAGGAGCTGCAATCGGTCAACGAGGAGCTCTACACGGTCAACGCCGAGCTGAACGGCAAGGTCGAGGCGCTGGACCGCGCCAACACCGACCTGCACAACCTCTTCGCCAGCACCGACATCGCGACAGTGTTCCTGGACGCGAAGCTGGTGATCCGCAGCTACACCCCGGCGGTGACGGAGATCTTCAACATCCTGCCGAGCGACCGCGGCCGCCCGATCACCGATTTCGCCGGCCGGCTGACGCTGCCGAACCTCGCCGCGGACGTCGCCGCGATCATGCGGGGTAGCGACACGATCGAGCGGCAGATCGACCGTGGCAAGGACGCCGCACGCTTCCTGGTGCGGCTCGCGCCCTACCGGAACGGCGAGAACCGGATCGAGGGCGTCGTCGTCAGCTTCATGGACGTCACCGTGCTCGCCCGCGCCGAGATGAGCCAGCGCGTCCTGGTCGCGGAGCTGCAGCACCGGACGCGCAACCTCCTGGCAGTGGTCCAGTCGATCGCCCGCCAGACCCTCGGGACCGGGCCGGCGGTCGAGGGCTATGCCGAGCGGCTGAAGGCGCTCGGCCGGGTGCAGGGCCTGTTCGGCCGCTCCGACAGCGGTGCGGTCGACCTAGCCGAGCTGGTGCGGCTCGAGCTGCGTGCGCATGGCGGCGAGGAGAACGACCGGATCACCGTCTCGGGGCCGGCCGTCGCCCTCGACTTCGAGCACGTCCAGACCTTCGCCCTCGCGCTGCATGAGCTGGCCACCAACGCGGTCAAGCACGGTGCCCTGGCGCAGGCAGAGGCGCGCCTGGCGATCGGATGGACCTTGGGCGCGAGTCCCGCCGGCGGGCGGCTGCTCGTCCTCGACTGGATCGAGAGCGGCGTCGTCATGCCGGCCGCGCCCGAGCGCCGCGGCTTCGGGCGCGACCTGATCGAGAAGGCCCTGAGCTACAGCCTTCGCGCCCAGGCCCGATTCGAGCTCGGGACGGACGGCGTCCGTTGCCGCATCGAGATGCCCCTATGAGTTGTAGCGTCAAGAGGTTACACCTGTATCCGTCAGGCGGCGTGACCGGCGCGGCCTGCGCGGCGGCCAGGTTCGAGACGGCATGAACAATCCCTTCATTCGGAAGCTGGAGAACTTCACCCGCTTCTCCCTGGCGGATCGGAAGGCGCTCTCCGACGCGACCGCCCAGAACCTCCGCCGGCTCGGCGCGCGCGAGGACATCATCAACGAGGGCGACGAGCCGCGGGCCGTCAACCTCGTCCTGGAAGGCTGGGCCTGCCGCTACAAGCAGCTGCAGGACGGGCGCCGGCAGATCATCGCGTTCTTCCTGCCGGGCGACCTCTGCGACCCGCACATCTTCACCCTGCGCCGCATGGATCACGCCGTCGCTTCCCTGACGCCGGCGACGCTGGCCCGGATCACGCAGGAGACCATCGAGGGCATAACGGCGGCCTCGCCCCGCATCGCCGAGACGCTGTGGTGGGAGATGCTGCACAACGCCGCCGTTCAAAGGGAATGGACCGTCAGCCTCGGGCAGCGCTCGGCCGTCGAGCGCCTTGCCCACCTGCTCTGCGAATTGTATCTGCGCCTGCGCGCGGTCGGCCTCACCGAGGGGACGGCCTACGACCTGCCGGTGACGCAGGCCGACCTTGCCGACACCCTCGGCCTGTCGAGCGTCCACGTGAACCGAACCCTCCAGGAGCTGCGCGGCGCGGGCCAGATCACCTGGAAGGGCCGACGCGTGACGATCCACGACCTGCCGGCGCTGATGGCGCTCGCCCTGTTCGACCCCGGATACCTCCACCTCGATCACGAGGGCGCGCATCTCGATGCGAACTGAGGTCGGCCTCGCACCGGACGCCGAGACCTGCCAAGCTGCCCCGGAACGAAGCGACCGCTTCGCAGGGACCGGGGCCCGATGACCATCGACGGTCGGATCGCCGCGCTCGAGGCCGAGAACGCAGCCCTGCGTCGGCACCTCGGCGCGGCCGGGCTCGACCTCGGGTCGCCGCCGGCGACCTCGACCGCACCGGCGATGGTCGCGGTCCTCCATCGGACCCGCAACACCCTGGCGATGATCCGCGCGATCATCCGGCGCTCGGCGGACACCGATCGCAGCGTCGAGGAGTGCCTGATGCGCCTCGACGGCCGCCTCGGGGCGATCGCCCGCGTGCAGAGCGCGGGGATCACCGCTGCGTCCTGCGGCATCGACCTGCACTCGATCCTCGCCGACGAGCTGCTGGCCCTCCTCGCCCGCGAGGGCGAGCAGGTCGAGATCGACGGGCCGAAGGTTCTGCTGGCGCCCCGCGCCGCCGAGGTGTTCGCGCTCGCCGCCCACGAGCTCGCCAACAACGCGATGGAATACGGGGCGCTGACGATCCCCGACGGCCTCATCGCCGTCGCCTGGCGCCTGGAGCCCGGCGCGGCGGCACCGATCCTGTCGCTCACCTGGACCGAGACCGGGCTGCACGACCTGCCGGCCGAGCCCGCGCGCTGCGGCTTCGGCACCGAGATGCTGGAGCACACGCTGCGCTACGAGTTCGGCGCGGAGACGACTCTGGCCTACCCTCCCGGCGGCCTGCGCTGCACGATCCGCTTCGCTCTGGTGCCGAGGATCGGCATCGTGCCCGACCCGTCGGCGGACGAGGACGGGCTCGACGCGTAGGTTGTTAGGATCGGACGGTCAGGCCCCGAACAGCGCGTGGGCGATCGCGCCCGGTTCCACCGGCTTCTCGCAATGGGCGACGTCGGCGTAGCGCGGCGGCACCATCTCCCGGTCGTAGCCGGTTGCGAAGACAAAGGGGATGCCGCGTGCCGCCAGCGCGTCGGCCAGCGGAAAGACTATCTCGCCCTGCAGGTTGATGTCGAGAACGGCGGCATCGAGGTGGCGCGTCTCGGCGAGCAGCGTCAGGCCGTCGGCGACGGTGGCGGCCGGCCCGACCACCTCGGCGCCCCCCGCCTCGAAGCTGCGCGCCAGGTCGGAGACGATGAAGTAGTCGTCCTCGACGAGCAGGACGCGGCGCTTGGCCAGCGGAGCCGGCACGGTTCGGTGGCCGAAGGGGTCCATCGTGCTTACGGTTCTTCCAGCCTCGTATCCGGCGACAGTATCGCACGGATCCGCGCGAGAAAGCGGCCGTGAACGCGCGGCGGGCGCGTCCGGCGGTCAGGGCGTGCGCTTGCGCAGCACGAAGGTGCCGGAGGCGAGGAATTTCTGCGCGCGCTTGCCGGTGTCGACCTCGGTCGTGAACACGTTCCCGCGCGAGTCGACGGCAAGGTTGTGGACCCAGTGGAATTGCCCGGCGCCGCGCCCGTTGCGGCCGAAGGCGCCGAGGGTCTTCCCGGTGGCGCGCGACAGGGTGCGGACCTCGTTGTTCGCCCCGTCGGCGTTGAGGAGGAAGCTCTCGTCGGCATCGGGCCATAGGGCGAGTTCCCAGACCGAGCCGTTGGCGCGGGTGTTGGTCTCGGCGAACATCTCCTTCACGAAGCTGCCGTCCTTCCTGAAGACCTGGATGCGGTCGTTGGTCCGGTCGCAGACGTAGACGAGCCCATCGCGTGCGATCTTCACGCAGTGGACCGGGTTGGCGAATTGCTGCGACGGGGCGGCGGCGGGATCGTAGGGCGGCAGCTTGTCGTCGGACGGCGGCCGGCCGTAGGCGCCCCACATGCGCTTAAACGCCCCGGTTTCGGAATCGAACACGATGATGCGGTGGTTGTAGTAGCCGTCGGCGACGTAGACCTCGTTGGCGGCCGCGTCGAAGTCGACGTTGGCGGGCTTGCCGAGCCGGCTGGTGTCGCGGCTGTCGGTCTGCGGCCCGGACTTGCCGATCTGCATCACGAACCGCCCGTCGGCGGTGAACTTGAGCAGCTGCCCGTCGTTCGCGCCGTTGCCGGCGATCCAGACGAAGCCCTTCGGATCGACCTGGATGCCGTGCTCGTTCTCGGGCCAGTCGTAGCCCTGCCCCGGCCCGCCCCAGGAGCGCAGCACCGTGCCGGCCTGGTCGAACTCGAGGACCGGGGGCGCCGGCTTGCAGCACTTGGTCCGCGGCGGATCGAGGCTCGCCGCCTTCTCGTCGTCGGTGAGCGCGCGCGGGCGCTGGACCACCCAGACATGGTCCTGGGCATCGACCGCGACGCCGGCCGCCTGCCCCATGATCCAGTCGTTCGGCAGCGGCTTCGGCCAGGCCGGGTCGACCTCGAAAGTCGGCACCTCGACGGCACCGCACGGACCGACCGCCGTCGCGGCCCAGAACAGCCCGACCGCCAGCGTCTCGCCGAGCTTGCGCATGTGGATCTCCTCCCGGCGGCGCACTTCCGGCGCCTGCGGGCGCAGTCTGCGGCGGGTCTCGGCGGGAGGCCAGGGGGCGGGGGTGTCGGCGCGGCGCGCAGAGTGACAGATCCACCACAACCGTCGGGCGCAGCGCCTCGCGACGATCGCGCCCGCGGGACGACCACGCCCAAGAAAAAAGGCCACTCCCGAAGGAGCGGCCCGAAGTCTAGGGAGGAAACGCCCAAGAAGGGCAACAGGACCGCGACGCCATCGCCGTCCCGCGCTGCACAATCTGATCCTCCCGATCGGAAATGCAAGGGGTTTCGGTCAGTGATCCTGTCGTTTCTCGCAGGCCGGCTCGGGTCGATCGCGGCATGTGTTGAAAATGTCGCAGGCGCGCGCACCCGTTTTTCGGCCTTCGATGGCCGGGCTGCCGCCGGTCGATAATCGGTAAGTCTATGACTAGGAACAGGTTTTTAGCACCCCCACCGGAGCGTCGAAGCGGGCGGGACCGCTTGCGATCGCGTCTCGCGTGCAGCGGGACGATCGCGCTCCACGCTCTAGCTGAGCCGACACGGTTCGGCGATGCGAGCCGGACGGGGACGACGCGACGACATGGCGATTCACGATAAGCGCTTCCGGGTCCTCAATGATGCCGCACCGCGGCAGGGCGGAACCTACGTGCTCTACCTGCTGCAGCAGGCGAACCGGGCGCATCACAATCCGGCGCTCGAATTCGCGATCGAGGAGGGCAACCGTCTCGGCCTGCCGGTGGTGGCCTGCTTCGGGCTCCTCGACGGCGCCAGCGGGTTCCCCGAGGCCAACGCCCGGCACTACGCCTTCCTGCTGCAGGGGCTCGCCGATGCGAAGTCTGGGCTCGAAAAGCGCGGCGTCGGCTTCGTGATGCGCAAGGCCTCGCCCGCCGAGATCGCCATCGACCTCGCCCGCGACGCGGCGCTCCTCGTGCTCGATCGCGGCTACCTCGCGATCCAGAAGCGCTGGTACGGCGAGATCGCGAAGGCGGTCGAGGCCCGCGTCGTCCAGGTCGAGGGCGACGTCGTGGTGCCGGTCGAGGTCGCCTCCTCCAAGCACGAGTTCGCCGCCCGCACGCTTCGGCCCAAGCTGCACAAGCTCTGGGACGACTTCCTGGAGCCGCTCTCGGCCCGCAAGGTCGCGCACGGGGCCGACGGCCTGAAGCTCGCGAGCGAGATCGACGTGTCCGACCCGATGAAGGTCCTGGCCGGCATGAGCCTCGACACCGAGATCGCACCGGTGAAGCGCTTCGTCGGCGGCGAGACCCAGGCCCGCAAGCGCCTGAAGGCGTTCCTGGCGGACGGGCTGTCCGGCTACGGCAACGGCCGCAACCGGCCCGAGGCGGCGGCCGCCTCGCACATGAGCCCCTACCTGCATTTCGGCCAGATCTCGCCGGTGGAGATCGCGCTCGCCGTGCGCGCGGCCAAGGACGGCGACGGCGACGACCGCGGGGCGTATCTCGAGGAGCTGATCGTCCGGCGCGAGCTCGCCTCCAACCACGTGTTCTACACCGACGGCTACGACGACTACGCCAAGGCGGTGCCGGACTGGGCGCAGAAGACGCTGGCCGAGCACGCGGACGATCCGCGGCCCTACCGCTACACCGAAGCGCAGCTCGCGGCCGGCGAGACCCACGACCGCTACTGGAACGCCGCTCAGGCCGAGATGCGCGAGACCGGCTACATGCACAACCAGCTGCGCATGTACTGGGGCAAGAAGATCCTCGAATGGTCGCCCTCGCCGAAGGTCGGATTCGAGCGGACGCTGCGGATCAACAACCGCTACTTCCTCGACGGGCGCGATGCGAACTCGTTCACCAACGTCGCCTGGGTCTACGGCCTGCACGACCGCCCGTGGGCGCGCCGCAAGGTGTTCGGCACCGTGCGCTATCAGAGCGAGAACTCGCTCAAGAAGTTCGACGCCAAGTCCTACGTGAAGACCGTCGAGACGCTCTGCGCGGCGGAGAAATAGCCGCCCTGCCCCTCGCGGCATGGCAAGCTCCTCGCGGGAGCATGTTCCAAGGTCACCGGATCGGGGAACATGCTCTGCCTTGTCGTGAAGTCGCATTATTCTCACGCGAGCCGTTATTCACCGCGTTCGAAAATGCTTTAAGCCACGGGGGCTGACGCAATCCGGCTCCGGTCGGCTTGCCGAGGCGAGCGTGCCCCGTCCGTGTCGAGTTCTCGCGCCATGCCGCCCCGTTTCCGCACCCGCGCGTCGATCGCGCGCCTGCGCAGCGCCTCGATCGGGGCCTATCCGCTCTGGCGCGGACGGCTGCTGTTCCTGGTCGGCGGCATCTGCGTCGGCCTCGCCGCCGTCCTGATGGCGCGATGCGCCGACGCGGCGCAGGTCGGCTTCAAGGCGCTCGTCGGCGTGTCGCCGCTGGCGGCGCTCGTCGTGACGCCCGCCGGCTTCGCGCTCGCCGCCCTGCTGGCGCGAACGGTGTTCCCGAACTCGCAGGGCTCCGGCATCCCGCAGGTGATCGCGGCGCGCCACACCCGCGATCCGGGCTTTCGCCACCGGCTGATCTCGCTCCGCGTCGCCTTCGGCAAGATCGTGGTGATGACGCTGGGGCTCGCCTGCGGCGCCTCCTCGGGCCGCGAGGGGCCGACGGTGCAGGTCGGCGCGGCGATCATGGCCGCGGTCGGGCGCCTGACGCCGGACCGGCTGCCCGGCCTGATCCTCGCCGGCGGTGCGGCCGGCGTCGCGGCCGCCTTCAACACGCCGCTGGCCGGCATCGTCTTCGGGATCGAGGAGCTCGGCCGCGCCTACGAGCCGCGCTCGTCCGGCCTGATCGTCGCCGGCATCGTCGCGGCCGGCCTCACCTCGCTCTGGCTCGTCGGCAACTACACCTATTTCGGGACCAGCGACGTGACGCTGCCGCTCGGCAAGGGCTGGCTCGTCGTCGTCGTCCTCGGAGCGGCGGGCGGCTTCGCCGGCGGCGTGTTCAGCCGCCTCGTCATCCTGTTCGCGCGCGGGCTACCGGGCCGCGCAGGCCGCTGGATCGCCCGGCATCCGATCGCCTTCGCGGGCCTCTGCGGCCTCGGCGTCGCGCTCGCCGGGCTCGCCTCGGGCGGGTCGGTCTACGGAACCGGCTACGAGGAGGCGAAGGCGCTGCTGCACGGCGATTCCGCGGCGCGGCTCGACTTCGCGCCGTTGAAGTTCTGCGCCACCGCCCTGTCGGCGATCAGCGGCATCCCCGGCGGCCTGTTCGCGCCCTCGCTCGCGGTCGGGGCCGGCCTCGGGGGCATGCTGCAGGACGTCTTCCCGAGCGTGCCGATCGGCGCGCTGGTGCTCACCGGCATGGTCGCCTACCTCGCCGGCGTGCTGCAGGCGCCGATCACCGCCTTCGTCATCGTCACCGAGATGACCCAGGACCACGCGATGATGATCCCGCTGATGATCGCGGCGGTGCTCGCCGACGCCGCCTCAAAGACGGTCTGCCGCACCGGGCTGTACCACACGCTCGCCGAGATCATGCTCGCGCGCGCCGAGCCGGCGAAGGACGAGACGCGAATCGAGGGCGAGAAATAACGGATCGAACGCGCGCGCGGGCGGGAACGGTTGAGCTTGGCCCGCATTGATCGGTCGCCTTCCCTGCCGGCCGTTCGCCGGTTCGTTCCGGAGTGTTCGGCATGACCCTTCTCAAATGGGCCCTCATCTGCTTCGTCGTCTCGGTGATCGCCGGCGGCCTCGGCTTCACCGGGATCGCCTCGGGCGCCGGATCGCTCGCCCGCATCCTGTTCGGCATCTTCCTGGTCATCGCCATCGTGATCGTGGTCATCGCCTTCGCCGTCGGGCAGGCGGTGTTCTGAGGCCCGGACGGTGGCCTCGGACCCGCGGCCGGGCGCCGTCCTGAACGGGCGCACCTGCCTCGTCACCGGCGCCACCTCCGGGATCGGCTACGAGACCGCCCTGGGGCTGGCGAAGGCCGGCGCCCGGGTCGGCATCGTCGGACGGGACGCGGGGAAGGTCTCCGCCTCGGCGCGCGCGATTTCTGCCGCGGTGCCCGGGGCGTCGGTCGACAACTTCGTCGTCGACCTCTCGTCGCAGGCCGAGATCCGGCGCCTGGCGGGCGAAGTCCGTGCCGCCTACCCGCGCCTCGACGTGCTGGTGAACAACGCCGGCGCGATCTTCGACCGTCGCCTCGTCACCGTCGACGGGTTGGAGCGCACCTGGGCCCTCGATCATCTCGGCTACGTGCTGCTCACCCTCGAGCTCCTCGACTTGCTGAAAGCTTCCGGCCGGCCGGGTGCCGCGTCGCGGATCGTCAACGTGGCCTCGGCCGCCCACACCCGCGGCCGCATCGCCTTCGACGATCTCCAGGCCGAACGTTCCTACGGCCCGATGCGGGCGTATGCGCAGGCCAAGCTCGGCAACGTGCTGTTCACCTACGCGCTGGCCCGCCGCCTCGCCGGCACGCCCGTCACGGTGAACGCCCTGCATCCGGGGGTGATCGATACCGGCTTCGCCAAGAAAACCGGCGGCGCGTTCGGCTTCGCCTGGAACCTGATCCGGCCGTTCCTCACCAAGCCCGCCGAGGGCGCGACGACGACGCTGCACGTGGCGACCGCGCCGGCGGTCGAGGGCGTGAGCGGCCGCTACTTCGCGCGCAGCCGCGAGACGCGGTCGTCGCGCGACAGTCGCGACGAGCGTGTGCAGGAGCGGACCTGGGCGCTGAGCCTGCAGCAGGTCGGGCACGCGCCCCGGTAGGGCGCACCCGACCTTTTCCCGGACCGTCAGCCGGCCGTCGCCTCAGCGGCGACCCTGCCCATCGCGGGTACGGATGCCGCGCGCGCCTGCGTCTCGATGAACACGCGGGTCACGTTCGGGACGCGGGCCTTCAGGTCGCGGTCGAGGCGCGCCGAGACCCGTTCGACCTCACCCGCGCTGAGGTCGTCGGCCATGTCGAGGCTGACGTTCACCAGGATGTCGGACGGGCCCATGTGCTGGGTCAGCACCTCGTTGACGGTGTTCACCCCCGCTTCCGCGCCGACCACCTCCTGGATCGCCGCGACGACCTCGGGGTCGGCGGCCTCGCCGATCAGCAGCCCGTGGGTCTCGATCATCAGGAAGATCGCCATCCCGACCAGCACGAGGCCGATGCCGACCGACGACCATCCGTCGAGGGCGGGCCTGTCGAGCACGTGCGCCAGCACCACGCCGGTCAACGCGATGACCAGGCCGATCAGGGCGGCGACGTCCTCGACCAGGATGGTGAACAGCGCTGGGTCCTTGCTGCGCCGGATCGCGCTGAGCGGCGAGCGGTCGCCCTTCTCGGCCCAGAACGCGCGCATCGCGACGAAGCAGGAATAGCCCTCCGCCGCGACCGAGAAGCCGAGGATGGCGACGTTCACCCAGAACCCCGGCAGCGGGTAGCCGAACAGGCTCGCGTCGGCCGCCGGCTCGGGGTGCCGGATCTTGTGGGCGCCCTCGTAGATCGCGAAGATGCCGCCGCCGAGAAAGATCAGCAGCGCGACGATGAAGGCGTAGAAGTACACCTCGCGGCCGTAGCCGAACGGGTGCTTGGCATCCGCCGGCTTCTTTGCGCGCTTCAGGCCGACGAGCAGCAGGATCTGGTTGGCGGTGTCCACCACCGAATGCGCGCCCTCGGCCAGCATGGCGGTCGAGCCGGTGAGGAAGGCGCCGACGAACTTCGCCACGGCGATGGCGAGGTTGGCGCCGGCGGCGGTGTAGATGGCGCCGGTGCTCTCATGTGCCATGCGTGTGGGGTCCTGTCCGATCGCCGGGTCGGATCGCAGCTGGGCCGCAGCGATCCGACCACAAGCGCATGGACCGCCGGGGAGTTCCGGCGGCGTGGACGCCGGAGGCGGGCCGGTGCATCCTGGATGCCGCAACCACGGGTGCCTGCATGCCGGATACGACCTACGACGCCGACAACATCTTCGCGAAGATCCTGCGCGGCGAGATTCCGGCGCACCGGGTCTACGAGGACGCCGACACGCTGGCCTTCATGGACGTGATGCCCCAGGGCCCCGGCCACACCCTGGTGATCCCGAAGGCGCCCGCGCGCGGGCTGCTCGACGCCGAGCCCGCTTCGCTCGCCGCGCTCGCCGCCAGCGTGCAGACGGTCGCACGGGCGGTGAAGGCGGCGTTCAAGGCGGACGGGCTGACGGTGTTCCAGTTCAACGAGGCGGCCGGGGGGCAGTCGGTGTTCCACCTCCACGTCCACGTCGTGCCCCGCTTCGAGGGCGTGCCGCTCCAGCGCCACGAGGGCGGGATGGCCGATCCGGCGGTGCTCGCGGACCACGCCGAGCGGATCCGCGACGCCCTGAAGGGCTGAGGCCTCAGGCGGCGGTCGCGGCACCGGTCGGCGCCACCCCGGTCAGGAGCCGGCGCAGGGCCGCATTCTCGGCCTCGAGTTCGCTCACGCGGCGGAGCAGGAAGGCGATGGAGGTCTCGTCCGCTGCAGGTTCGGCGGCGGGCACCGCCGGCGCGGCCTTGGGCGTCTCGACCGCGAAGGTGATCCCGACGCCGTCGGCGCGCCGCCAGCGCATCGCCGAGCGGTAGGTCCGCTCCTTCTGCGGGATGAAGAGGTCGAACATCTCCGGCAGCGTCGCGGTCTCGCTGAGCACGAGACGCGCGCCCGTCGAGGAGAAGTCCCGCACGAGGCAATCCATGCTCGAGGAGCCGTTGTTGAACAGGATGCGTCCCTTGAGGAACACCCTCTGCCGGACCTCGTTGCGATTCTCCGACGACATGAAACGAGCCTCAGGACCGAAAATTCAGGCTCGATCGTCCCACGGCGCCCCTTAAGGAATGCTCGCCGCGATCGCCGACTCCGCCCGGCTCACCTATAAAAAGCGCCGGTCTACGGTCTGGAACAGGTAGAAGCCGTTGAAGCGGACCCCGGTCTGCGCGGCGCGGCCGTCGAAATCGAGGGGGAGACCCGAGCTCTCGTCGAGCTTGCCCCCGAAGGTCCAGCGGCCGCCGCCGAGGAAGCTCGGGACGCGGCTGGACTCGGGAACGGCGCAGCACAGACCCTCGACGCTCTTCAGGCGGAACAGGTTGTAGCTCTGCATCGGAGAATCTCCGCTCAGCCGACCCCTCTGGCCGGATCCGTCTTACCCGACGATCCGGCTTGACCGTGTGGTTAATCACACACTCTGTCCGGTTTGTGTCGATCCGGTTTCGGGGACGTTGCGCTCCAGCTCGTCGAGCCAGATCCGGGCCGAGCCGTCGGACGGCGCGCGCCAGTCGCCGCGTGGGGAGAGGGCGCCCCCGGCGGAGACCTTCGGCCCGTTCGGCAAGGCCGAGCGCTTGAACTGGCTGAACCCGAAGAAGCGGGACAGGAACACCCCGAGCCAGCGCCGGATCTCGGGCAGGCCGTAGGCGACGCGCTTGTCGGCGGGAAAGTCCGGCGGCCAGGCGCCGGCCGCCGCATCGCCCCAGGCATGCAGGGCCAGGAACGCGATCTTCGAGGGCCGGAAGCCGTGGCGCAGCGTATAGAACAGCGTGAAGTCCTGCAGCGCGTAGGGGCCGATCGTGGCCTCGGTGCTCTGCGGCGCCGCGTCGGCCTCGGCGGGCACCAGCTCGGGCGAGATCTCGGTGTCGAGCACCGCGCTGAGCACGCGCCCCTCCTCCGTGCCGAACTGGCCCGAGGCGATCGTCCAGCGGATCAGGTGCTGGATCAGAGTCTTGGGCACCCCGGCGTTGACGGCGTAGTGGCTCATCTGGTCGCCGACGCCGTAGGTGCACCAGCCGAGCGCCAGCTCCGACAGGTCGCCGGTGCCGACGACGATCGCGCCGGCGTGGTTGGCCAGCCGAAACAGGTAGTCGGTGCGCAGGCCCGCCTGCACGTTCTCGAAGGTGACGTCGTAGACCGCCTCCCCCGCAGCGTAGGGGTGGCCCATGTCAGCGAGCATCTGGCGCGCGGCGGGTCGGATGTCGATCTCGGCCGCGGTGGTGCCGAGCGCCCGCATCAGCGCGTGCGCGTTCCCCTTCGTCGCCTCCGAGGTGGCGAAGCCCGGCAGGGTATAGGCCAGGATGTCCGAGCGCGGATACCCGAGCCGGTCGAACGCCTTGGCGATCACGATGAGGGCGTGGGTCGAATCGAGGCCGCCCGAGACGCCGATCACGGCCTTGCGGGTGCCGGTGGCCTCGAGGCGCTGGGCCAGCCCCGCGACCTGGATGTTGTAGGCCTCGTAGCAATCCTGCGCGAGGCGGGCCGGATCGGCCGGCACGAAGGGAAACCGCTCGATCCGCCGGATCAGCCCGAAGTCGCCGGTCGGCGGATCGAGGCGGAACGACGCCCGGCGGTAGGCCGGGCGGGAGCCCGGCCGCGCGTTGTCGTCGAAGCTGCCGGCCTGCAGGCGCTCCTGGGCCAGCAGGTCGAGGTCGATGTCGGCGAGCGTCGCCACCGGCCCGGCGGCGAAGCGCTGCCCTTCCGCCAGCCGCACGCCGTTCTCGTCGATGCTGGTCTGCCCGTCCCAGGACAGGTCGGTGGTGGATTCGCCGAGCCCCGCGGCGGCGTAGATGTAGGCGCACAGGCCCCGCATCGAGGCGGCGCGCGAGAGCAGGGCGCGCGACTCCGCGCGGCCGACGGTGATCGGGCTGCCCGAGAGGTTCGCCAGCACCGTGGCGCCGGCGAGCGCGGCGTGCATGCCCGGCGCGTCGGGCACCCACAGGTCCTCGCAGATCTCGACGCCGACGATCAGGCCCGGCGCGTCCTCGGCCGCGAACAGCTGGTCGGCGCCGAACGGGACGGCGTGCCCGGCGAAGCGCACCGTCTCGGCCGCGATGCCGGCGCCGGAGGCGAAGTGGCGCTTCTCGTAGAACTCCCGGTAGTTCGGCAGGTGGATCTTCGGGACGATGCCGAGGAGGCGGCCGCCCTGGATCGCCAGCGCCGCGTTGTAGACCCGGTTGCGCCAGCGCACGGGCGCACCGACGAGGAGGAGGGGGCGCAGGGCCGCCGAGGCGGCGATCAGCCGTTCCGCCGCCGCCTCGACCGCATCGAGCAGCGTCGCCTGCAGAAGCAGGTCCTCGATGGCGTAGGCCGAGAGGGCGAGTTCCGGGAACACGGCCACCGCGACGCCTTGCCGGTGACAGTCTTGCGCCAGCGCCAGGATCGCGTCGGCGTTGCGCTCGGGGTCCGCCGGATGGCTGCGCCCGGTGCAGGCGGCCACGCGGGCGAAGCCCTGGGCGTAGAGGGACCGGAAGTCCCGTGGGAGTTGGGTGGGTGCCAAGGGCGTCACGACCCGCGCGAGGGAGGAGTTCCGCGCCACCTTACCGCCTGGCGGCCCGCCCCTCCAGCGGCCCGCGCCGGACCGGTTTCAAGGCTCTGTTAACGACGTTCGGCCTAACTCGGATCGACCGTTCCGGGCGGGACGGCCTTCCGTGTTTCGAGTTTTTGAGAACCCATGCGCGCATCGGGACGGCCTCCCTATTCTCATCGCGACCCCTCTCGCCCCAGCCGCGGCGGCGACCGCCCGAGCCTCACGCTCGGCGCGCTGGCCCATCGGCTGATGTCGTTGCGGGCCAGCCTGACGCGGCGCCTCGTCGGCGGGCCGCAGCGCCCGAGCTACGCCATCGCCGGTACCCGGCCGGCGCCGAGCTGGCTCACGCCGCCGAACGCGATGCTGGGTCGCGGCGCCGAGCCGGATGCCGGCGGCTGGACCGATTCGCGGGCCGGCCAGGATGCCGTGTTCGCCCATGCCTGGCCCGCCGAGATCTTCGACGACCGGGCGACCCTCGACATGCTCGACGGCGCCCGGCCCGAGAGCCGGATCGACGCCTCCGCCTCCTCGCCGGGCGTGCTCGTGCGCTCGCCGCGCCGGCCCGCCGCGATCACGCCGGAGGACATCGACCGGCCGCGCGGCGTCGCCCGCTCGGTTCCGGGGCCCTCCGACCGCTCCGCGACGGCTTCAGCCGTCGCTTCGCCCGTCCCTTCGGCCGTGCGCTACACCCGCACCCCCGACACCATCCTGCAGGAGCGCCGCCAGCGCGCGCTGGAAGCCGAGCGCAACGCCCTCGACCTGGCGCGGGCCGAGGCCCAGGCCGCGATGCTGGCCGCGGCCGCCGAGCGCGACGCCGCCGAGCGCGCGGCGCAGGCGCAGGCGGATGCCGAGGCGGCCCGCGCCGCCGCCGAGGCCGAGCAGGCCGCGGCCGAAGCCAGCGCGATCCCGCCCGGGCCGCCGCTGCCGCTCTGGCGCCAGCCCTTCGTCCCGCCGCCCGGCGTCCGCTTCTTCCGCACGCCCGATCGCCGCCCGGCGCGTCCGGCGGTCGAGCTGTCGGCGGGCACCGCGCCCGCCCCGGTCGTGCCGGCGGAAGCCCGCGATCTGTCGGAGCTGCCCGACTGGTCCGACGTCCAGCCGTGGTTCGAGGCCGGCGACTGGTCCTCGGCCGAGGCCTGGGAGGCGATCCAGCCCGAGGCCGCCCAGGGTCGTGACCGCGATGCGATGCCGGAGACGGACCCGAGCGCCGAGGCAGCGCAGGCGGCTCCCGTCGCCGCGCCGGCCGGGTCCGTCCCGTCCGAGCGCTACGTCTCGGTGCCGGTCGACATCTCCCACCTGCGCTCGCTTCCGCCGGCTCCGGTCTACGTCCTCGACCGTCTCGTGCGCTTCGACCGCCCGCTGCATCCCGCGCACGGTCAGGACAACGCCAGCCAGGGCGGCATCGGCCGCTCGGACGACGCCGGTATGGATGGGGCCGAGCCGATTGTGCCCGCCCGCCCGGCCCTGTCGCTGGTGTTCGGACCCGGAACCCCCCTCCCCTCTCCGCCGCCTGCCGAGACCGTCGAGATCCGCCGTGCACCGGTCCTGTCGGCCATGGCCGCCCGCGCCGCGATCCGGCCCGCGCGCGCGATGGAGCCGGCGGTCGCCTCGCCGCGACCGTTCCTGCCCGAGGTCTCCCTGTCCGAGGTCTCCCTGCCCGAGGTCTCTCTGCCCGAGGTCCGCGAGCCGGAGATCGAGCTCGGCTTCGAGAACGCCGAGCCGGACTTTGCCGAGCCGGACTTTGCCGAGCCGGATTTCGCCGAGCCGGATTTCAGCGAGCATGCTTTCGCGGCGCACGCCTTCGAGCCGTCCTTCGCGATGCCGGCCGCCGCGCCGCCGGTGATCGTCCCGATCCCGCCGCGTCCCGTGCTGCTGCGCGGCAAGGCCGCCCCGGCACCGGAGCCGGTCGCGGTCGCGCCGGCCCCCGAGCCCGAGGAGGTCCCCGCCCCCGTGGAGGCCTACGCCGAACCGGTCGTCCAGGCGCCCGCGGTCCCCGCCCCGGCGATGCCGATCGTCGGCCGCCCGCACCTGATCGCCGCCGGCCGGCACCTCGCCATCGCCTCGGTCGAGAACGCCGACTACGAGCTTCCCGCCCTCGATCTCCTCGCCATGCCGGTGCCCGGCGAGAGCCCCGAGGTCGATGCCGACGTGCTGGAGCAGAACGCCCTCAACCTGCAGCAGACGGTCCAGGATTTCGGCGTGCGCGGCGACATCCTCGCGGTGCGCCCCGGCCCGGTCGTGACCCTCTACGAGCTCGAGCCGGCGCCCGGCACCAAGTCCTCCCGCGTCATCGGCCTGTCGGACGACATCGCCCGCTCGATGTCGGCGGTCTCGGCCCGCGTCGCCGTCGTGCCCGGCCGCAACGTCATCGGCATCGAGCTGCCGAACGAGATCCGCGAGACGGTCTTCCTGCGCGAGCTGCTCTCGGCGCCGGACTTCTTCGCCAGCAAGCACAAGCTCGCGCTGTGCTTGGGGAAAAACATCGGCGGCGAGCCGATCATCGCCGATCTCGCCCGCATGCCGCACCTGCTGGTGGCCGGCACCACCGGCTCGGGCAAGTCGGTGGCGATCAACACCATGATCCTCTCGCTCCTCTACCGGATGAAGCCGGAGGAGTGCCGCCTGATCATGGTCGACCCGAAGATGCTGGAGCTGTCGGTCTACGACGGCATCCCGCACCTGCTCTCCCCCGTCGTCA